>CADBUT010000064.1 GCA_902797925.1 uncultured Spirochaetaceae bacterium | reverse complement strand
TGGGATAGGTAGCTGAAACGACGTGGGAGTGTGAGGAACGAACACGAAGCGGCGTTTCAGCGTTTCGGAATTTTTGGAAGGCTAGGAAAAAGAAAGACCTGAAACTTTGGAAAAGAAAAGCCTGGGGCTTAAACTAGCTGCAAAACTTAGATACAGCAACAAGCCCAGAAACTAAAGTATGTGAATCAGCCGAGCCCCGCCCTTTAATGCTGGCGTATTTTTTCGGCGGTTTTATATGCGCGCAGTGTGGCTTGCTTGCAAGGCGCACGAAGCGACCGCCGAACGCCAGCATTGTAGGGCGGGGCGGAGAAGCGCGGAAGATACGCGAGGTTTTTTGCCTGGCTGCTGCGGATAATCGGTCTGTGGGTGCAAGTGTTAGTAAACTGTTAGTAAAATGCTTGCTAATCTAAATGAATCAAAGATAATTAGCTTATAAATGTATTTAATACTTGCAATTATCTTAGCATTGGTTTATAATAATTAGTATAAATTAGATAAACTTTTTATGTTAAGTGATTTTATCTCTCTCTTAATCTGTGGGTCGACGGTTCGAAGCCGCCATGGCTCAAAAGCGAATCTCTTATGATTCGCTTTTTTTTTGCATTGCTGCCTTTTTTCAGAAAATTTCCGGATAAAAAAAATTGGTATTAAAATAATATTTTCGTTGTACTGCTTTAAAACTGTGATATAATAAAGCTATGGGTAGTGTCAGCAGTGTAAAAAAAGCTGCAGTGCTAATAATTGAAAGCAGCAAAGAAAATGCAGCGCAGCTTTCGGATATTATTTCGTCTCATTACAATGTCCTCTGTACATCCGACAAAAACGAAGCTCTTTCGTTGTTTAAAGACGACAGTGTTTCTGCTGCAATTATTGATGTTCCAAACGCACTTCCTGTATTAACTGAAATACGGCACGATCCGCTGCTTGAAGATTTTCCTGTATTAGTCAGTGTTGCTGAAAACGATTCATTTATTGAAGACCAGCTGCTGGATCTCGGAGTTATTGATTTTCTTAAAAAGCCGTTTACTGTCCGCAGTGTTTTAAGCCACTTAAAAATTGCCGTAAGACTGTTTGAGGCAAACACTGTCATTGGCGAACTTGAACGCGATGATCTTACCGGCCTGTTCACCCGTCCTGCATTTTTGCGCAAGGCAGATGCAATGCGGCGTAAAAATCCTGATAAAACTTTTGCTATGATTGGCTTTGACTTTGATAATTTCAAAATGTCAAACACTCTGTATGGCGAAGAAAAATGTGATGAATTCCTTGCATATACGGCGCATAAATTCAGAAGCCTGATTTCAGGTGGAATAATAGGGCGCTTTGGCGGCGATCAATTCGTTTTATTTATTGGGTACAAAGATAAGGTTGATGCTGACAAAATACTGGAAATCAGCCGGCGTCTGCTTAATACTGCTCCGATACCGCATCAAACAGTGAAAATCGGCATTTATGCGCCTGTAGATTTTTCTCTGCCTATCGTTATCTGTAGTGACAGGGCGTTTCTAGCTGTCCGCGAAATAAAAGGAATTTACGACAAGGACATCGCGTTCTATGAAAATAAATTACAGAAACAGCTTCTTGACGAGAAACGCATAATCGAAACAATGGAAACTGCGCTTGAAGAAGAGCAGTTTGAAGTTTATTACCAGCCCAAGCATGAAACAATAACAGGCAAAATCGCCGGGGCAGAAGCTCTTGTCCGCTGGAATCATCCCGAATTCGGCTTTATGTCTCCAGGGCAGTTTATTCCACTTTTTGAGCGGAATGGCTTTATTACTAAGCTTGACAATTTCATCATTGACAAGGTCTGCACCGACATAAAACGCTGGCAGAAAATGGGACTGCCTGTTGTACCGGTTTCTGCAAATGTTTCCCGGCGGGATTTTATGGAAAACGACGGTATCGACAGGCAGGTGGCAATTATCGATGGTCATGGAATTGACCATTCTCTTCTTCACATGGAAGTAACCGAATCGCTTTATTCTGAAAACACAGACCTTATCATCTCGCAGGTGAAGAAAATACAGAAAATGGGCTTTTCAATTGAAATGGATGATTTCGGCTCTGGCTATTCTTCGCTCGGGCTTCTTTCAACATTTCCGCTTGATATACTGAAACTTGACATCAGTTTTGTCCGCAATATAGAAGAAAACAAAATCGTCATCGAGAATATCATCAAGATGGCGCACCGTATGGGGCTTTTGACAATTGCTGAGGGCATAGAGTCAAGCGAACAGTTTAAGACGCTTAAAACATTTGGCTGCGATTTTATTCAGGGTTATCTTTTTTCAAAGCCGCTTACAGCCGCGCAGTATGAAGCATATCTAAAGAACAAGTCTGTTTTAACAGGCGGAAAAGCTCTTCTGAAAAAGGTTGCAGACGCTGAATATTCGTCTTTAAGCGATGAAATGCTTATGGCTGCAAATGAAGTAGCGGAAGGAATCCCCGGCGGTTTCTTCTCCTATCATGCTGACGGCAATCTTGAAATTATTTCGTTTAACCATGATCTTATGGATTTGTGTGACTGCGCAACTGCCGAAGAATTCCGTAAATTTACAGGCAATTCGTTTAAAGGTATTGTTTTTGAAGAAGACTTTGAAAGAGTTCAGCAGAGCATTGAAAGCCAGATTACACCGGAAAACGATTTGGATTATGTTGAATACCGCATAAAATCCAAAAACGGCACAATCAAATATGTCAGAGATTACGGCAGATTTGTTCATACTGAAAAATACGGCGACATTTTTTATGTATTTATTCGCGACGTTACAGAAGATGAAAAAAAGCGCCTGATTGCAGAAGAAGACCGCCAGCGGAAACTTGCGCTTGAACGCTATGCTGAAATTGCAGAAAAGACGAATAAGGCAAAAAATATCTTTATGTACAATGTAGCAAGAGATATTATGCCGTCTATAAAAGACATTATCAGCGCAACAAATAAAATGCGGGATAATATTTCTGAGCCGGAAATTATAAATACACTTCTTGATGACGTCCGTAATTCAGAAGAGAAAATGCTGAGTTTAATCAACAATATTCTTACATTTTCAAAGCTTGAAACAGGCGAAATTCAGCTTATTGAAATTCCGACGGATTTTTCAAAAGGTGTAGATCATATTTATTCGCTTATCGAAAGAGATGTAAAGGCAAAAAACATTAAAGTTGAATATTGGTCGGAAATACAGTATCCGTATATTTATCAGGACCCTGTATATACGGCAGAAGTTGCCTCAAATATAATCCGCAATGCAGTTAAGTATACACCGGAAGGCGGAACAATCAAGTTCTGCATAAAGCAGTCGCCTGGCAGAACTGCTGATGAATGCTTTGTAGATTTTATCTGCGAAGATTCTGGAATCGGCATTTCTGAAGATTTTCTGCCGAATATTTACAAGAGCTTTTCACGCGAAGACAATGAAGTAAACACAAAGAATCCGAGTGCGGGGCTTGGACTGAATATTGTAAAAGCTCTGCTGCTTTTAATGCACGGAACAATTGAAATAACAAGCGAAAAGGGCAGAGGAACAAAAGTCAAAACCTCTCAGCCGCACCGCTATGCAAAGCAGTCTGATATCGGCAATGATACAGATGTAATGTTTACTTCAAATTTAAGATACTGATATGCCGCCGTCAGTCTTGGCTTTAACAGACGCTTCTTTCAAAATAATTGCACAAAAAACACCGGTAATAAACCGACACTTATGGTAAGAAAATTTCAGTTTTGCTCAAAAGCAGAAGTTTTTTTGCTTTCAGCCCACTACTAAAAAACGCTGTTTTTGCCGATATTCAAGTGTTATGAAACGTTTAAACCTTTTTGTTTGCGCACTGTCGCTTTTTTTTATTGCATCATTCTCATTCGCAGCAGATATTGTTCATGTCGTTGAAAAAGGCGACACAATGTACAGCATCAGCAGAAAATATGGAGTTTCTGTTGATGAAATTTGCGCTGCAAATAATATTTCAAATGCGTCAAAAGTAAAATTAGGTCAAAAAATCCGCATTCCGCAGAAAACAGCAAAATCTTCTTCAAGTGAAAAAAAGACAACTTATACAGATTATCTCGTGCAGCCAGGCGACACACTTTTCAGCATTGCAAGAAATTACAGCACATCAGTTGCCGCCATTAGAAGCGCAAACAATATGAGCGAGACCGCAACTTTGAGAAGCGGACAGCGCCTGAAGATTCCGGCCGGCTCTTCAGCTGTCAAAACATCTGCCGCAAGCCTTGCAACTGTAAAAGCAGAGCTGCCTGCCGCTCAGGTTCCGCTTACAGATCCGCGTTCATATCAGACAAAAAGTGTAGATACTTCAACAGTCTGGCCTGTTAAGGCAAGTGAATTGTGCTATGTTGAAGGCAAGACAAACAGCGTTGTGCTTAACGGCAACAGGGGCGAAGCTGTTACTGCCATCAGAGGCGGCACCGTAATTTTCAGCGGCCTTTACCGCGGCTTCGGCAAGGTTGTGTTCATTCAGCCAAAATCAAGCGATTACGTTTATGTTTACAGCGGCCTTGATTCGCTTGCCGTTCAGAAAGGCGATGCAGTAGATTATGGCGCAGAAATCGGCCGGCTCGGCATTGACACAAGAACCCAGAAGCCGCAGCTCAATTTCATGGTCTTCAAAAACGGCTCCGCCATTGACCCGGCCATTGCGCCGCGCGGCTAAGTATTTTTCCAGTTCTTTCCTTTTCTTGTTGAAGCTCCGGATTCAAACTGAGTCCGGGGCTTTTTTATGCTTATGCAACGCACCTTGTCAGATTCGCATTACATCTATATATTTTCAGCAGAAACAAATTAAACCATAGGGGAGAAAAAATGAAAAAAGTTATTTTCTTGTTGTTATTGATAAATATTGCCAGTCTTTATGCTGTAGCACAAGAAATTGATGAGTGGTGTCGTGTTACAAGAAAAGAGAGGCGGGCTATCGACAGGGGAAACAAGATAATAGCTGCACTTGAAAAGTATTACAACGACAATGGATTTTATCCACAGGAATTAGATGAACTTGTTCCAAAATATTTGCCAAAAATTGAGAACACAGGTTTGTTTAATTTCTTTGTGAAACCTGTAAGCTTTATATATAGACCTGAACCTGTAAAATATAGACCTGGCTATTTCAGAATATCATATATAGATCCCAGAAAAGAAAAAGGTGATAAAGATTCATATAAAAGATATTTTTATGATTCAAAAGATGACAGAATAAAATTTGATGCAGATGCTAATACTTATACGCCAATAACTATAGAATGGATTGATAAAATTACTGAAGAAGATATAAGACAGCTTGCAGATGCCATAAAACAATATTTTAATGATTATAAAAAATTTCCAGAAAGATGGTTTGATGTAGTTCCTGAATATTTGGCATCTTTTCCAACAACTCTACAACCTAGATATTTAGCTGATGGAAAAGTGCAAGTTGACTATTTTAATGTCTTTTATCAGTTTCAGAATCCAGTAAAAGACGATGAAACTGAGTTTGCACAATATTATAATATATATTTCACATATTATGATTTTTTTATTTTTAACAGTGATTTTTGGTATTCTTCCGAACGCAAAAAATGGAATGTTTCTGATTAATTAAAGATTATCCGCAATCATCAGATTTTTTCCGCCATTTTCATCAAGAATGAGGTGAATTCATCATGGAATGAACCAAAATCATCATGGAATGGACTAAGTTCGTCAAGGAACGGGGTGCTTCCTTGACAGAATGAGGTAATTCTGTCAAGGAATGGACTGATTCCATCAAGAATGTGGTGTTTCCATGACAGAATGGACTGATTCTGTCATGGAATGGGGGTTTTCCGTGACAGAATGAGGTGATTCTGTCAGTGAATGGACTGATTCCGTCAAGGAATGGGGTGCTTCCATGACAGAATGTGTTGATTCTGTCATGGAACAGGCACATTCCATCAAGAATATGCTTCATTCTTGAGCTTTTCGCAACAGCTTAATCTACGAATAGAGGTTAATCGGCGAAAAGCGTCGCTTTTGCTTACGCAAAACCGACAGCTTATGTACATGACTGCTATTTACAGTTAATCGGGGGTTATTAGGGGCGCGAAGCAAGCCCCTAATCGGTGCCGGAAAAGTTCTTTTCGCAATAGATTTATCTACGTTTAAAGGTTAATCGGCGAAAAGTGCCGCTTTTTGCTTGCAAAAACCGGCAGACTTTGTGCAAAAGCCAATTTTTGTAGAAAATTCGGGGTTCTTAGGGGCGGAAAGCCCCTAAGCCGTGGCCAAGGAAGGTGGGTTTAAGGGAGGAAACCAGCGGCCTTCGGACTCTGAGCTGGTGTCCTCCCTTTTTTGTGGCTTGAAAAGTTTTTTATATATCAATAGACTTACCCCATGGATAAGCTCATTGTTAAAGGTGCCAGGGAGCACAATTTAAAAAATATAGATGTTGAAATTCCGCGCAACAAGCTCGTCGTTATTTCAGGCCTTTCGGGTTCGGGCAAGAGCTCGCTTGCATTTGATACGATTTTTGCAGAAGGTCAGCGCCGCTATGTAGAAAGCCTTTCGGCTTATGCGCGCCAGTTTCTCGGCCGCATGGACAAGCCCGATGTAGATTATATAGAAGGCCTTTCGCCCGCAATTTCAATAGAACAGAAAACAACGCACAAAAACCCGCGCTCAACAGTCGGAACAGTGACGGAAATCTACGATTATTACAGGCTGCTTTATGCAAGAATCGGCAAGCCGCATTGCCCTGTCTGCGGAAAGGAAATCAACGAGCAGACCACCGACCAGATAATAGATGCAATCATGTCTTTTGGCGAAGGCGCGCGCGTTCAGATTCTTGCGCCTGTAATCAGAGGCAAGAAAGGTGAGCACACCAAAATTTTAGACGATGCGCGCAAGGCCGGTTATGTGCGCGCCCGCATCGACGGCCTTATGGTTGAGCTTGAAGATTCGATTAAGCTTGACAAGCAGAAAAAGCACACGATTGAGCTTGTAATTGACCGTATCATCATAAAAGAAAATGTGCGGAAGCGTCTTGCTGATTCTGTTGAGGCTGCGCTTGCGGCTTCAAACGGAATTCTTCTTGCCGTGCAGCAGGTGCCGGCCGGCGAAGACGCTGACGGAAAGCAGAAATTCACCGAAAAAGAGACATTCTTCTCTCAAAAGAACAGCTGCCCTGACTGTGGCGTTTCTCTGCCTGAGCTTCAGCCGCGCCTTTTTTCGTTCAACAATCCTTTCGGCGCGTGCCCTGAATGCACTGGCCTCGGCGAAAAGATGGAGTTCAGCGAAGATTTGATTGTGCCTGATAAGTCAAAGACGCTGAACGAAGACGCAATTCAGGGCTTTAATGTTGATTCAAACTGGAATAATTGCAGGCTTTCGGCTTTGGCTGAAAAGCTCGGCTTTGATTTTGACACGCCGCTTGAAAAGCTTTCTGGTGCGCAATATGACGCGGTAATGCACGGCTACGCTGAACCGATTCACTTTGTCTACACAAGGCAGGACGGTTCGGGCGTTTCTGATTTTCATCAGCCGTGGCCGGGCGTTCTGCCAGAATTAAAGCGCCGTTACGCTGAATCTTTTTCTGATTCTCAGCGTGAGCGGCTTGAGCTTTTGATGAGCCGCTGCACTTGCAAGAGCTGCGGCGGCAAAAGGCTCCGCCCGGAAGCTTTGGCTGTAACTGTAGGCGGCAAGACAATTTACGAGCTTACACAGCTTTCTGTTGATGCTTCAATCGAGTTTTTTGAAAAGCTCAAGCTTACAGAAAACGAAAAGAAAATAGCCGCCCAGATTGAAAAAGAAATAAAGAACCGTCTGATGTTCCTTAAAAACGTGGGGCTGAATTATCTGACGCTTGAACGTCAGGCTGCCACGCTTTCAGGCGGAGAAGCACAGCGCATCAGACTTGCAACGCAGATTGGCGCAAGCCTTGTGGGTGTCTTGTACATCCTTGACGAGCCATCAATCGGGCTTCATCAGCGCGACAACCAGCGGCTCATTGATACGCTGCTTTATCTTCGCGATTTGGGCAACACTCTGATTGTGGTTGAGCATGACGAGCAGACGCTACGGACGGCGGATTATCTTATAGATTTGGGGCCTGGCGCAGGTGTTCACGGCGGTGCGGTAGTTGCGGCCGGCACGCCTGACGAAGTTGCAAAAGTCAAAGAAAGCGTTACTGGCCAATATCTTGCAGGAACGCTCCGCATGAAGCTTCCGCTTGAGCGGAGGAAGGGCAACGGCCATTTTCTTGAGATAAACAACGTAACCGAGCACAATCTGAAAAATATCAGCGTCAAAATTCCGCTTGGCGTGCTTACATGCATTACAGGCGTTTCCGGCTCGGGCAAATCTACGCTTTTAAGCGACGTAATCTGGCCTTCTTGCTCGAACAAGCTTATGCGCTCAAACCTGCCTGTCGGGGCTTACGGTTCTATTTCAGGGCTTGAGCACATAGACAAGGTTATCAACATTGACCAAAGCCCAATCGGGCGCACGCCGCGCTCTAACCCGGCAACTTATGTCGGCGTTTTCAACTCGATTAGAGATTTGTACGCAAGCTTGCCTGACGCAAAGGCGCGCGGCTATACGGCCGGGCGTTTCAGCTTTAACGTAAAAGGCGGAAGATGCGAAAACTGTCAGGGTGCAGGAACGATAACGATTGAGATGAACTTTTTGTCTGATGTCTACATCACTTGCGATGTCTGTCACGGCAGGCGGTTCAACCAGTCTACGCTTGAAGTGCTTTATAAAGGCAAGAGCATTGCTGATGTCTTGAGCATGACGATTGAAGAAGCCGCAAAATTTTTCGATTCAATTCCGCATATTGCGCGCAAGCTTGAAACGCTTTGCTCTGTCGGTTTGGGCTACGTGCAGCTCGGCCAGAGCGCGCTTACGCTTTCCGGCGGCGAGGCACAGCGTGTAAAGCTTGCTAACGAGCTTTCGCGCCGTTCAACTGGCAAGACGCTTTATATTTTAGACGAGCCGACGACAGGCCTGCACTTTGCCGATGTGAAGCAGCTTATGGAAGTGATTCAGCGGCTTGTTGACCAGGGCAACAGCGTGATAATGATTGAGCACAACCTCGACGTTATTGCGCAGTCTGATTATTTGATTGACCTTGGCCCTGAAGGCGGTACCGGCGGCGGTACTATCGTCACCGAAGGAACGCCTGAACAAGTTGCAGAATGCGAAAAATCTTATACAGGAATTTTCCTCAAGGAACAGCTTGAGCGTGAAAGGCAGCGCGACAAGGAATAGCTTTAGTATTTTTAGTTGTTGAAAATGCCGATAGTAACAGGAATGCAAAAAAAACGTTTTAAAGCTTTTCTAAGATTCTCACTTATAAGCCTGTGCTTTTTAGGCGTGCAGTTCATTCTATATGCTGCGCCGAGTGTTGTAACTGTGCATCAGGCGCAGCGCACCGAATCAAAAAAAAGCGAAGACGGCCATGATTTGATTGTTTTTTCTGGCGATGTTTATCTGACAATTGAAAAAGACAATATTCTCATTACTATAAGTGCTGATAAGGTAAATTTTGACCGTGAGCGCGACATGCTTTATGCCGCTGATAATGTAATTATGACAGAAAATAACGGTGATAATTACAACAGAACCTTGAACGGCAATTCTCTTTTAATGAATACATCTTCATTGGAAGGCGTATTCGATGAAATTCAGCTGACACAAAAGCAGTCAAACACACGCAATCTTTCGTCTGAAACAACGATGATTGTTTCTTCTGAAGTTTTTTCAAGAGAAGAGGGCGGTACTATTGTTTTCAAGAATTCCAGCCTGACTTTCTGTGATGACGAAAATCCGCACTGGCAGCTGCGTTCAAGCAGAATGTGGCTTCTGCCTGGTACTGAATTTGCGTTTTTTAACGCACTGCTTTATGTAGGGCGTGTTCCTGTGCTTTATCTGCCGTTTTTCTATTATCCAAAAGACGAGATGATTTTTAACCCGTCTTTCGGTTACAGACCGCGTGTCGGATATTATACGCAGACAACCACATACTTAATCGGAAGAAAACCCCTGCCGGAAGAAAGTGATGAAGGTGAC
>CADBUT010000063.1 GCA_902797925.1 uncultured Spirochaetaceae bacterium | reverse complement strand
TCTTTTGCGAAACGCCTCTCATGGTTGACTAGCACAGGCACGGCCGCTTCTTCTGCGGCGCGCTTAATCTTCATGCCGTCTTTCATGTTGAGCGCAACCGGCTTTTCTAAGATAAGCAGCCGCGGCTTTGCAGCAATTGCAGCAAGCGCCGCCTCAAGGTGCGCATCTTCGTTTACAGCCACCGTTATTATGTCAAACTTCTGAGATTTTAAAAGCTCTTCAATGTTTGTAAATGCGGCGGCGCGTCTGTTGGCGCGGTGCCACCGCTCAAGGTTTTCCGCATTTGTGTCACAGCCGGCAACAAGATTTATGCGTTTTTCAGCGTTAAGCGCCATAGAATGAGAAGCAGGCTGTTCGCGCTTTTTGTCAAGCCCGAGGCTGTAGCCTATACGCCCCGTTCCGATCAGCGCCGCAGAATAGATTTTGTTTTCAAGCATAATCTTTTCCCTTATTTCCATACTTTGCAAATTTTCTGTAGCTGATTGCATTACAAGGTGAAAAACTTTTCCTTGCACTGTTTCAACTTTAACTAATCTTGGATGATAAGCATTAACAATTTTGCTATTCCATAAATGCATCGCACATCTTTTCTAGTTCCGCAAAATTAAGAGTAATCTCCATAAGCTTGTTTGTTCCGCTCATTTTCGGATTATACGTTGTCCGCATTTTATATAGACGAACCGCAGCTTTTTCTATTCTATCCCTGTTTGCTTTTATAAAAAAGTATTCGCTCTGCATCAAAATTCTGTATTTAAAATCTCCTTCGTCATTTACAGTAACTTTCTCAAGCTCTGATGCTGGAACAGGAATCATATAATTGAATCGAATCGTTCCGTAGAGCACCTTTTCGCTGCGCATATAAATTTTAATCAGACTGTCTTTCTTGATTTCTCCATTCGCAAGATAATCAGCATCCTTTGGTGATGACATAGGAACAAAGTACTTATGATTTTTGAATTCTGTTACAAGCCCGATATATTTTCTGTGATAAGTTCTGGATTCAGGTTTATTTGACATAACATGCAGATTTTCTCTGCTAAGATAATCTATATATCTGTCAGATATTGTGTAGAGCATAATCTCTCCATAAAAAAAGGCGGTTATAAAACCGCCTGTTATGTCCTTCGCTTTAAAGGTGGAAGTGCACCTAGAATTATATCCTTCGGTTCAAAGGTCGAAGAGCACCTAGAATTATGTTCTCCACTTTAAGGGCAGGAGTGCTCCCGATGTTTTTACTATAGTATGGGTTAAAGTTGCTGTCAAGAAATTTCTTCAAATACAAGAATCTACATATGTTATTCATCCGCAACAACAGAGAGCAGAGAAGAAATTGATAAATCCACAAATTTTACCAAACGCTGGCTGGGGCGTGGCTTCGGCGCGGCTTAAGATTATTGACGAAAAAGGCTCAACATGGTAAAAATTATACAGTTCTTTGTAAAAAACAAGCACGCAAAAAGCAATGAGAACGCGGCTGCTTTTTATAGGTGATAATTCAGTAAATCTATGCGCTACAGACAATTAGGTATAGATTTTTTTACGAATTAAACAAGGATGCCCCACATGACTTATTCTTTACCGACGAATCTTGGAATCGTTGCCTGCCCGGGCGGCGAAGCTTTTGCCAACGAAGTAATTGTGCACTTGAAGCACATTTACAAGCACCGCTTTCAGCTCAAAAACGAAGCCCTTGCAAAGCGCTACGAGCTCGACAAAGATAAACTTCAGCAAAAAATAAACTTTCTTGGCGATGTTCACGCGTCAGAAGCCTGCATAAAAGGGTCGGTTGACAAATACCGTCTGCCCGAATTCAAAATCGATACACAGTTCACCTATTTTATGAACGGTGAATTCAAGACCGAAATCAAGGAATGTATCCGCGGCAAAGACATTTACATTTTTCAGGATGTTGAAAACCATCAGGAAATAGCATTGAACGGCGGGAAGAACAAAATCCGGCTGTCTGTAAACGATCACGTAATGTCTCTGCTTGTTACAATTGACGCCGTAAGACAGGCAGGAGCGGCAAATATTTCGCTTGTAGTACCTGTTTATCCTTACAGCCGCCAGCACAAAAAGAAGGGACGCGAAGGTCTTACGGCAAGTCTTCTCGGCCACATTTACGAGAACCTCGGCGTTTCAAGAATCATCACTTTAGACATCCATTCACGCGAAATTGAAAATTCTTTCAATAAAGCAAATATCGAAAATCTTCATGCAAGCTACCAGATTATCCGCGAACTTTCTAAAATTGTTGATCTGACTTCAAAAGAAGACGACTTTGTTGTAGTTTCTCCGGATACAGGCGCTGTTGACAGAAACAAGTTTTACGCCACAGGGCTTAAAAAACCGCTTGCGCTTATCTACAAAGAGCGCGATTATTCCATTGTTACACAGAACGCACATGAAACAAACATAAAAGCCGTTAAGCTTTTGGGTGACGTACAGGGCAAGACGGTCTTTATGGCTGATGATATGCTCGGTACGGGCGGCACTCTGCTTAAGGCAATGGAATTCTTAAAGCAGCAGGGCGCAAAACAGGTTATTGCCGCAATCAGCCTGCCGTTCTTTACAGGCAACGCCATCGAGCAGTTTAACGAAGCTTACCAAAAAGGCTACTTCTACCGCATCATCGGTACAAACGCCGTTTACCACGAAGAGCTTCTAAAGTGCGAATGGTACATCAACACAAATGTTACCGGGCTTTTTGCAAACGTAATCTCAAGAGTTCACCACAACCAGTCTTTGAGCGACCTTCTTGACAACCGCACAATCATCGACAAGCTTGTAAAAACTGAATAGTGTGAACGAAGCCGTTTTTTGCGCAGACATCGGAACTTCTTCGCTGAAAGGAGCATTGATAAGCCCGGACGGTGAAGTATTTTCATTTGCAAGAATCCGCTTTGAGAATAAGTCTGCACCAGGCTGCTGGCTTGACGCTCTGACAGACGCACTTTATCTTTTAAGAAAAAACGCTGAACAATGCCCCGCAATAAGCGCAATCTGCATTTCCGGCAACGGCCCGACAATCGCATCAGACAAATTCATTCATTTATGGAACGAACCGAACGGCACGGCGGAAGAAGCTGAAAAATACGCAACTCTTTCGGGCAGAAGCCTTTTTCTGCCGAAGCTGCTTTTCTGCATGAAACACTACCCTTCACAATGGAACGCTTCTGCCTGCGTTTTTTCAGGGCCTGAATATTTGATTTATGAGCTGACCGGCACAGCCTTAACCATTCTGCCGGAAAAGAGATTTGAAGCCGCATATTGGAATGATGAGGCGCTTTTACGCTGCGGAATAGACAAAGCAAAGCTGCCGCCGTTTGTTGCGCCGGGCTTTTGCGCCGGAAATCTTACCGCCGCCATTGCAGAAAAGCTTGATTTAAGCACAGCCGTCAAAGTCTATTGCGGAACACCTGATTTTGTCGCCGCGCTTATAGGCACTGCAACACTAAAGCCGGGCAGACTTTGTGACAGAGCCGGTTCAAGTGAAGGGCTTAATCTCTGCGTTGACAAGCCTGTTTCTCACGAAAAGATACGCACGCTGCCGTCTGTAATCAGCAGCTTGTGGAACGCTTCGGTTCTTCTGCCGGAATCAGGCGCGAAATTTGCAAATTTCAAGAAAAACTCAGAATTCCGCGACCGTTCACCGTCTGAAACAGTTTTAGCAATCTTAAACGACAAAAACTCTGAAGGCTACAGGCTTATATCAGACATTGCAGCCGAAATAAAGCAGAGCATCGCAGTTCTTGAAAAAGCCACAGGCTTTGCAATTAAGTCTATGCGCGTTACAGGCGGTCAGGCACACAACAAGCCCTGGAATCAGTTTAAGGCAGACACACTCGGCATAAACATTGAAACCACGCAGATGCTTGATGCAGAATTAATGGGCGATGCAATTACGGCTTTTACAGGCATGGGCTTTTTCAGTTCAATTGAAGAAGGCGCAGAAGCACTTGTTAAGACTGCGTACATTTTTGAGCCGCACAAAACCATAGGAAGCGGGTGCGCTTCAAAATGAAGATTTACCGCATTCCGGCTGAAACAAAAGCAATTTTATTCGATATAGACTCAACTCTTTATACAAATGCATTTTATGCACACGAACAGGTTGACGTGCAGCTAAGGCATTTTGCAAAAATCAAAGGCTGGCCTTATGACGAAGCAAAAGCCAAAATTGACGCTTACCGCCAGAACTGGGCGAAAGAACACGGCGGCGCAAAAACAAGCTTCGGCAACACGCTGACAGCATTCGGTATTTCAATTGAAGAAAGCGTCCGCTGGAGAGAAAAGCTTATTGACCCTGCGGAATATCTTTCGCGGGACGGAAAGCTTATAAAAACAATGGAAGATTTGGCGCAAAATTATAAGATTGCCGCCGTAACAAACAATCCGGTGATTCCTGCAAAAAAGACGCTTGAAGTTTTGGGAGTAATCAGCTTTTTTGATGAAATTATTGCACTGGACACGTGCTTTGTCTCAAAACCGCACCGGCTGCCGTATGAGCGCGCCGCCCAGGGTCTGTCACTTGCTTTTGAAAACTGCCTTTCTGTCGGCGACCGCTACGACATTGATCTGGCTGTTCCGCTTGAAATGGGTATGGGCGGCATTCTTGTAAGCGGCGTAAAAGACGTGTACACGCTGCCTTCATTACTGAAAGATTTAACACCAAGGAAATAAGTTTTCACATTACAGTCATTCCGAACGCTACGCATCGACCGCACGCTCGCTACGGTCGAATGTTTCGGAATCTGCTCAAAAATTAAGCAGATGCGTAGCCGAAACCACAAAATGTATTGTTTTCTAATGGTAAAATCGGGGAAGATCATTTCGACTTGGTTCGACTACGCTCACCAACCAACGCTCAATGACCATTTTCCTATTTTTTCGCCCCATATACGATTCGAACGTACGACCTGCTGCTTAGGAGGCAACCGCTCTATCCAACTGAGCTAATGGAGCATAATTACTTAGAGAGAATATCAAAAAAAAAGCAAAATTGCAAATGCTTTTCTTCGCGGACGGCAGAAAGCGGATTTCCGCCAAGCAAAATTGCAAATTTATTTTTCTTCGCGGACGATGAAAAGCGGTCTGTTTTTCGTTTCAATATAGATTTTAGACAGATACTGTCCGAGTATTCCGATTGAAAAAAGCTGTAAGCCGCCCAAAAACAGAATTATACAGACTAAAGAAGGCCAGCCTGCAACAGGGTCGCCGAACAGAATTTTCCGCACAATTATAAAAACTATGAACGCAAACGAAACAACCACAGAAGCTAAACCGAGCACGCTCGCCAGCATCAGCGGCTTTACAGAAAAAGCCGTAATTCCGTCGAGTGAGTACATAAAAAGCTTGTAAAAAGACCATTTGGTTGTGCCTGCGACGCGTTCCCTATTGTCGTAAGAAAACCATTTTGTCTTAAACCCGACCCACGGGAAAATGCCCTTTGAGAAGCGGCTTTTCTCGTACAGCGAAACAACCGCGTTGACGTAATTACGTGTCATAAGCCTGAAATCGCGGGCACCGTCTACAACTTCAATGTCGCAGAGCTTGCCCATAATCTTATAGAACATACGCGCAAAAAATGAGCGTATAACCGGCTCGCCTGCCCGCGTCGCGCGTCTTGTGGCCGCACAGTCAAATCCCTCGTTTAAGATTGCGTCAAACATTGTAGCAAGCATGTCGGGAGGATCCTGCAAATCTGCGTCAAGTGTAGCGACAAACCTGCCTTTTGCGCGGCTTAAGCCTGCATAGAGAGCTGCTTCTTTGCCGAAATTTCTCGAAAAGCTGATATAATGAACACGTGAATCTTTTTCAGAAAGGCTTTTTAGAATTTCAAGTGTTTTGTCGTCAGAACCGTCGTCAATAAAAACAAATTCGGCTTCTTTTATGCTGTGGCTTTCTTTGAGCTTGTCTAAAACAGTTACAGTTTCTTTATAAAAAAATGGAATTGACTCTTCTTCATTTTTGCATGGAACGACGAGCGAAAGATCGCACATAAAAACCTCTTGAATTGAAACTGCTTAAATTTAGCACAATTTTTCATATAAAACAACGACTAATTGAACTTTTATAAGTTGTTGTTTTTTAGATTCATCTGATAACTTTAATAAAAAGAGTCAATCATAATTCTGTTCTCTTTTTTAATGCTAACGCCAAGAGACCGCCGGAATGTGGCGGATCATGCTCAACGAGAGGCGCAGCTTCTTCTATGGCTTCAGCGGGTTCTGCGACAGCAGTTTCTTGCGCTAGTTCGGCGGATGGTTCTGTTTCGAGCGGTTCGGCTTCTTCTATAGTTTCAGCAACGGCGGTCTCTGGTTCGGCTTCCAGCGGTTGAGCTTCAGCAAGCTCAAAAGGCTCAGCGATTTCTGCAATAGCTTCCAACGGTTCAGCTTCATCGTCGGCTGGAGCGTCAGCTTCCACTAATTCAACTGGTGCAACGGTTTCGGGTTCAATTGGTG
>CADBUT010000062.1 GCA_902797925.1 uncultured Spirochaetaceae bacterium | reverse complement strand
GGTCGCCAAACCCCATCATTCGAGTTACTTGTAAAAATATCAAATGCATTAAGGATAAATCCTGCCGATCTTTTTCTCCGTAATGCTTCTACCACTATCATGAACACAAAAAATCTTCTTAAAAATGAATTAATTCCACAAATTGAAGAGTTTGTGGATAAAAAATTTTAAAACCCTTTTGATTAAAATCTGTTTAAATCTTTCAAGCAGAAACTGATTTACAGAAACTTTACATTTGTGCCGATGTTTAAACGGTATGAAACATAGATTTAGATTGACCTGCCTTTTTTCGTTGATTTTTGCATTAACTGCCGCATTTGCATTTGCGCAAGAAGAAATTGGCACATTTGAAGAGACAATGAAGCTAGTTTCCGTAATTTCGCCTGAATTTCAGCAGTTTCTTGACAGTGATTTTTCCCAATACACAGATAAAGAACTTATTGAAGCGTTTATAACCGTAGGAAGCAACAACGGCCGCAAAGACGAACTGCTCACTTTTTACGAAACACAGGCAAAAGCGTTTGACGAAGCTTTAGCTGAACAGCTTGCCCCGGAAATTTTTGAGGATAAGTCTTACGACTCTCAGTATCTTCTTGCGGATACTATAAATCAACAGATGCACCGCACCTTTTTAAGGCGCTACAACAAAAACAGCTTTACTTTTGCAGATTTAAAAGACACTCAAAGCTATGACTGCGTAAGTGCCTCGCTTTTATATACGGCACTGCTTACAAGATACGGAATTCCATGCGGTGCAATTGAGACATCCGACCATGTTTTGACAAAGGTAATTCTTGATACAAGAGATGTTTTTGTTGAAACAACTAACTTTTACGGTTTTGATCCTGGCAGCAAAAAAGAATTTCAGTCTAATTTCGGCAAATCTACAGGCTTTACTTATGTTGCACCCGGAAGGTACAAGCTTTTTGACGATCTTCCTATGAAAAAGCTTCTTGCACTTGTTATTCAGAATGACGTTTTTATAAAAACAAAAGAAAAGAAATATCTTGAGGCGACTAACCTTGCGCATATTCTTCAGATTATAAGAGACGACGAGTCTGGAAACAACAGCTATACATCTGCTTTTGGAAACCTTGCAAGCTATATGTCGAGGGAAAACAACAAAAAAGGGCGTTACGAGGAATCTTTCAAATGGATTAAAGATTTGCCGCAGAACCAGAATAAACGCGCTCTTTTGAACAACACTTACCTTGCTGCCGTAAACGAGGCTGAAAAAGCCGACAATTACCAGATTGGCTACGATGCGCTCGACCTTTCGCTCAATTATGGTGTTACGCAGAAAAACGGCGAATACATACGTTTCAGACTTATGCTGACGAACAATTCGGTTGTAAAGTTTCTTGACGCACAGAAATTTGACGATGCACGCAAGCTTATTTTTTCTGAAATGGACGCAGGCGTTCTTTCTAAATCTGATTTGTTAAAACTTTATAGAAGCGTGACCGTAAAAGAGTGCAACTTGCTTTATAACCAGAAGGAATACAAACAGGCTATCGAAAAGACTTTAGACTGTCTTGAATATATGCCGAAAGACAAGGTGCTTGTTTCAAACTTAAAAGTCTATTATTTGGGCTATGTCGATTATCTTAAGACAAACGCCAATCCTTCTGAAATCACGGCAGTTGTCGCCGAAGCTCAGAAACGTTTCCCCAACGAAAAGGCTTTTCAAGACTTGACCGGCGAGAGCATACCGTACTAAAACGCCTTGTAAACATGTGATTTTTGCGCTATTCTTTTTTACATGGCTTACGAAGTAACAGCAACACGGCGGCGTCCTCAGACTTTTGAAGACTTAGTCGGTCAGGAATTTGTTGTAGCAACACTCAAAAATGCAATTGAAACCGGAAAAATAGCGCACGCTTATTTGTTTTCCGGCCCGCGCGGTTGCGGTAAAACTTCAAGCGCACGCATTCTTGCAAAAGCTCTTAACTGCGAAAAAGGCCCGAACGCCACACCTTGCGGTGAATGCAACACTTGCCGCGAAATTGCGCGCGGCTCAAACCTTGATGTAATCGAAATAGACGGTGCTTCAAATACAAGCGTCAACGACGTTCGCCAGATTAAAGACGAGGTGCTTTTTCCGCCGAACAGCTCGCGCTATAAAATCTACATAATCGATGAAGTTCACATGCTTTCTACAAGCGCGTTCAACGCATTGCTTAAAACAATAGAAGAGCCGCCGCCTTATGTAATTTTCATTTTTGCAACGACTG
>CADBUT010000061.1 GCA_902797925.1 uncultured Spirochaetaceae bacterium | reverse complement strand
AGTTTGCAGGGCGTGCTTTTTGCAGTTGATTCATGCAAAAAAAACTGAAAGCAAATATAAAGAAGGAATTGATGAAACACTTAAATCGTCTGCTTGGATTTTTTATATTTTGTTCTGTATGTTTTTTTGTAAATGCACAGTCTGCAAGTTTTGTTCCTTTAATTGAAGGAGCAAATCAGATAGGGGTAAAACTTTACTGGGATTCTTTGGCCGGTATAGGTGTTCTTGAAAAAGACGGACACTCAATACAGTTTAAGACCGAAGACCAGATTGCCCTGTTTGATTACAGAACTTTTGAGATTGTTGACGCTCCAAAAATTGTCAACGGTTCTGTATTTGTGTCAAACAGTTTTATGACGCGGGTTGAGAACTTTTTTGGCAATTCAAAGCCGGTCGCTCCAGATTCTCTGTTTAAGATTGGCGCGATATTGATTGATCCGGGCCATGGCGGAAAAGATACAGGTGCTATCGGAAAGCACACTGTAAACGGAAAGAGCACGCAAATTTATGAAAAAGATGTTGTGCTTAAAGTTGCGGAAGATTTGTATAAGCAGCTTAAAACTGCTTATTCAGATAAAAAAATATACATGACCAGAAACGACGATACTTTTTTGTCACTGGAAGAGCGTGTTGAAATTGCAAATAAAACCCAATTGGGCGAGCATGAAGCGATTTTGTATATTTCTATTCATGCTAATTCGGCTTTTGACAAAAAAGCTTCTGGTTTTGAAGTTTGGTATCTTAGTCCGGGATACCGCAGAACAATTCTTTCAGAAGATGCTGCTGATAAGGAAATTCTGCCGATACTAAATTCGATGCTCGAAGAAGAATTTACAACAGAAAGTATTCTGATTGCTAAATTTATTCTTGACAGCCTGAATACGGAAATCGGCAAAGAAAGTCCGAACCGGGGCTTGAAAGAAGAGGAATGGTTTGTTGTCAGAAATGCAAACATGCCGAGCGTTTTAATTGAAATTGGCTTTGTAAGCAACCAGAAGGAGGCCCTGCTCTTAGCGGATGACAAGTACTTGCATAAAGTAGCATCAGGTATATATAATGGACTTGCATCATTTATAACTCATTTTGAACAGTCAAGGGGTTTTACAAGCGGTCAATGATAATGTCTGATGTCGGGGCAAAACCAAAAAGTACCGGTATTACCGTTGTATTTTTTGTTATTTTATCTTTCGTAGTTTCATTTTTTTTGTATGAAATTAACAATAAGGGAACACGAAGGGTTATTGTTTTTGAATCTAAGACAAATCCGAAGGAATTGTCTTATGAAGTAAGGTTTCTGAAGAAACCTTTAAATAAAGATGCTGTAAACCAGTATGTCGATGAACTTTTGCTGGGACCAATTTCGCCTCAGGGACGGCTGCTGTTTCCGTTGGGAACAAAGGTCAGGTCGTGTTTCGTTGAAGGAAATGTCTTGTATCTGGATCTTTCAGAAGATGCTCTGCAGATTTTTCCTACTGAAGCATCAGATAGTGTTACAGCTATAAAGATTTTGAAAAAAAATCTTTTTACAAATTTTAAAAACATTGATATAATTAATGTGTTCATTATGGGCAAAAGGGTGGAGGCCTAGAATGTAAGTTTGATGCTTTGTAAAAAGCGTTGACAAATCAAATAAGTTACGTATACTTATAGTACAAGGCTATACTACGTGATAAAAAAGGAGCTTTGAATGAAGAGAACATTCATTCTTGTCGCAATGGCTTTCCTGTTAGTAGGAATGCTTGCAGCTGAAGAAGCAGTAATTATTGATTTTACTAACTTGACAGCTGACATTATTCAGGGCGCTGATGGTCAGATGACTCAGAACCGCCACACCACAATGGACTACTCTGTAAGTGCAGGTGCTACTTTCACTGATCAGCAGAAGTCATTGATGAAGTCTTCCCTCGCATTTAAAAACTGGGAAGTTGTTCTTAACTCTTCTGCTAGAAATGCTGTAAGCACAGCTCTTTCACAGACTGCTGCTGCTCCTGTAAAAGCAGATGCTAGAGTACCTTTTGCAGGTAAAGAAATCTTGGGTGCACGCATTGTATTCCCAACTTCTCCTGTAAATGCCAATGCCCGCATCGTACCTCCATTCGATATTCCTGCTTTCGAAGCAGCTGCTGAAGTAAATGACAATGGTGAAGTACAGCCAGCACAGGCTTCAATTACAACATCTACACGTTTCGAAGGTGGCTATGGTGTTCTTAAAAATGTTGGAACAATCAAAGCCCTTTCTGTAACAACACAGGGTATGAACTATCCACACGGATTGTATGTTCTTCTTAAGGACTCAGACGGTGTTGAAAAACGCTATTTCATGGGTTACCTCAACTTCGACGGTTGGAAAGAACTCAAGTGGACAAACCCTGCATATATCCAGGAAGTAAGAGCCCGCGAAATCCGCCTGCTCCCAATCTATCCAACAACAACACCTTATGTTAAGTTTGCCGGTTTCCTTGTAACTCGTGATGCAGCTGACATTGGTGGTGACTTCGTTTGCTACTTCAAAGATGTAAAAGCAATCTACGACAAAGCTGTTCTTACAACAGAACGCGATATCGCTGATGAAGACATTTGGGGTATCGTTTCTGAACGCGAAAGAGCAAAACAGAACCTCGAAATGACTAACTTTGGTCAGAAACAGGTTTACAGATTCCTTGAAGCTGAAAAACAGGCTACTGAAAACGCTTTCAGCTCAAGTCTTGAAAGTGAAGTTAGATAATTAATATCTTACGGCTTTCAAAAGTCCGGGATTCTTTCCCGGGCTTTTTTTTTACTTTTTCAAATAAATAATTTCATGGTTGCTTTTTGGTTGACCTGATAGTAAAGTAGTTATATGGATGTTCAGCATAATTTATTGATTCCGAATAAAGAAGATTTATTAAAAGCCTATGATTCTTATTATTCAGATTTGAAAACAACTGTAAGCTTAATCGAAGAAGATTTAAAAAGAAATATAAGCATTGCTTCAAGACCAACTTTTAAGTCTAGAGTGAAAAGCTTTAAAAGTTATTATAAGAAACTGCTAAGAATACGCCCGGAAACTCTTGGTAAACAGCCTCTGCCTGTTTTGACAGACATGATAGGCATAAGAGTAATCTGTGCTTTTCTTGAGGACCTGTCTGTTGTAGAAAAACAGATAGTAGACCATTACAAGATTGTTGAAATCGAACGTAAGGGTGCTGACAGAACTTTCTATGAATTCGGCTATGAATCCACACATATTTTGATAGAAATACCTGAAGAATTTAAGAAAGAAAAAAAACTGCCGGAGCATCTTATCTGTGAAATCCAAATAAGGACAATCTTGCAGGATGCGTGGGCTGAAGTTGAGCATGAGCTAGTCTATAAGTCAGAATTTTCGCCGTTTGATCTGCCGTTAAAGCGGAAGCTTGCATCAATGAATGCAAGCCTTAGTCTTGCAGATATAATCTTTCAGGAAATCCGCGATTATCAGAACAAGCTTAACAGCGAGTTGGATAAACGGCGCTTTTCATTCTATGATATGGCTGACAAGCTCTCTGATGAAAAGAGTGAAGAAAAATTTGATATAAAGACTATACCACAAGAAAACGCAAATATAACACCGGCTTCTCCGTATGTGCAGGGCACAATCGACGACATGATACTCGATGCCATTCACGCGCATAACAACGGCCAGATGGACAAGGCAATTGAAATCTATACAAGAATTATCAAGGCAAGTCCCGCACCAAACGACATTGTTCTGGCAGTAATCTATAAGCATAGAGGTATGGCTTATTTTGCTCAAAGCATATTTGACAAAGCTTTGGAAGACTTTAAGTCGAGCGTAGAGCATGACCCGAAAAATTTCAGATCTTATTATTATATTGGAATTGTCTATAGCGTCATGGATGACGAGCAGCACGCAATTGAATATTTTGATAAATCGCTGTCGTTAAACCAATATCAGGCTCATGTCTACTACAGAAAAGCTTTATCACTGTACCATCTTGCAGATTATGCGGCTTCAATGGCAGAACTTGCTAATTGTACAAGCCTTGGCCTGGAAAACGATGAATGTAAACGCTTGAGAATAAATTTGTTAAAAAAACTTGAGATGAAGTAGGCAGCCCTATTGACATTTTTTTTTAATGGATGTATATTCTTTTCCGTTAACAGCGCAAAGCTGTTGAATGTCTCCTTCGTCTAGTGGTTAGGACATCGGGTTTTCATCCCGACAACAGGGGTTCAATTCCCCTAGGAGATGTTAAAAACGAATATAAATGTTGTGGTTAGAGGTTGCATTCTTTTTAGAATTGCAGCCTTTTTTTTTGGAGTAATTGGTGTTAGCTGAAAAACGGCTGTCTGAAAACGTCTGTAACGAATACAAGCAGATAATCGAAGAAAACGAGAATAACGAAGTCTTTGTAATCGGACAGCTTGACAACAATGGTATTGTAGACTCAATTAAGGTTTGTGGCCGTGGCAATGAACACGCTGTGCCAGTAAGCCTTGAAGCAAAAAATGCTGCTGTTTTAATTCACAATCATCCGTCAGGCAATTTAACGCCGTCTGATGAAGATCTTGTGATAGCGTCTAGAGCGGCAGAAAATGCGCAGGGCTTTTATATTGTCAACAATTCAGTTACTAAAATCAATGTAGTTGTAGAACCAATTCTGCCGAAAAAACTGAAAAAACTGAACTGCGAAACAGTCGAAAAATATTTGTCTTACGGCGGCGCGCTTGATAAGTTATCTGAAAACTTTGAGGAAAGAAAATCTCAGATTCAGCTTACAAAATCAATTGCAGAGGCGTTTAATAATAATCTGGTCGGTGTTTTTGAGGCGGGAACAGGTGTCGGCAAATCTTTCGCTTATCTTATTCCTTCGATAATTTGGGCTGTAAAAAACAAAGAGCGTGTAATTATTTCCACAGGAACAATCAATTTGCAGCAGCAGTTAATTGAGAAAGACATTCCTTTTGCAGAAAAAATTTCAGGGAAACAGATAAAGGCTGTCTTAATGAAGGGTAGGCAGAATTATCTGTGTAAGCGCAGACTTGAAGAAGCCGCAAAAGAAAGAGAGCTCTTCGACGATGATATTGAGCAGTTTAATTCAATAATTGAATGGAATGAAACGACATCCAGCGGAAGCCGCTCTGACCTGCCGTTTATGCCGTCAGAAAACGTCTGGTCGCGTGTAAACAGCGAATCTGATGTCTGTATGGGAATGCGCTGCATCTATCACGATTCCTGCTATGTAATGAAGGTTAGAAAAGAGGCGGCTTCCGCCAACTTAATTGTTGTAAACCATCATCTGCTGTTTGCAGACTTAGAAGCAAGGCTTGAGGGCGCGGGCTATGATGATACTGCGGTGCTGCCGCCTTTTAACCGCATAATCTTCGATGAAGCGCATGGAATGGAACACGCCGCCACAAGTTTTTTTTCTGAACAGCTGAACCGCTTTAAGATTTTAAAGCAGCTTAATCTGCTTTACCGCACCAGACGCGGAAATGCTGCAGGGCATCTGATTACAATTGAAGCTTTGTCAAATGTGGGCGAAAAGGCAGAATCTGTAATAGAAATTTTAGAATCTTTAAGAAAGCATATTACAGACTTAGAAGATGAAGCTTTGCTGCTTATGCCTGAAGAATTTACGTGGCGGCTCTGCGACAAAACTGCAAAAGATTCTGCCGCTCTGCTGGCGGCGATGAATGTGCTTCATGGAGATATTGCAAAATTTGTCGGCGTATTCAGAACGCTTATTTCTGGCATATCAGAAAAAGACGAAGACCATCCCGCCGTCTGGGAAACAAAGCAGATTCTCGGCAGGCTTGAAAATGCGGGAAATGTCTGCCAGTGGTTTACAGAATGGAATGAGCGTGATGATACGATTTTCTGGATTGATAAAGTGCGCTACAAGGGCAAGAACGGAAGCGGCATTTATCCGCGGTTTTACGCTACACCGCTTGATATAGCACCAAAAATGCAGAGAGGCGTTTTTGAGCCGCTTGATACGATTGTTTGCACGTCTGCAACACTAAAAACAGGCAGAAGTTTTGATTATTGGCTTTATCGTACCGGTGCCGGTTTTACAGAACAGGAACGCCTTTCAATACAGGAATTTCCTTCACCTTTTCCGTATCATGAAAACATGATGCTGGCAATCCCTTCAGATATTCCGATGCCTGATAACAGTGCATTTCAAGACGCTGTTGAAGATGCAGTCGTAAAGCTTATAGAAATTGCCTGCGGAAGAACTTTAGTGCTGTTTACTTCGTATGAATCGCTGCGCTCTGCCTGCGATTTTGCCCGCGAAAAGCTTGCAGATAATGGAATTGTTGTACTGCGTCAGGGCGAAGATGACAGGTTCAGGCTTCTTGAAACATTCAAAAAAGACAGCTCAAGCGTTCTTTTCGCTACAGACTCTTTCTGGGAAGGTGTAGACGTACCCGGTGAGTCTCTCTCGCAGGTGATTATTGTCAAGCTGCCTTTCAGTGTACCTTCTGACCCTGTTTTTGCAGCTCGTTCAGAAGCTGTTACCAAACGCGGCGGTAATCCGTTTATGGATTTGAGCGTTCCTGAAGCCGTAATTAAATTCCGGCAGGGCTTCGGCAGATTGATGCGCTGCTCTTCAGACAGGGGCGTTGTAACAGTCCTGGACCGTAGAATTGTCGAAAAAAGGTACGGCTCAATTTTTATGTCGAGTATTCCGGAAACAAAAATTATACACGAGCCGCTGCCGTCAATTCTGAAATCAATTGAACGGTTTTTGTAGCACAGTATGAGCCGGCTTTAAAATAAAAAAACCGGCTGAAAAGTGCCGGTTTTGTGTACTAACAGCGAAACAGAATCTGTTTCTGATATGAAGTACGGTTTATTTGAAGTCTTTCGGACGACGCTCAACACGTTTACATTTTGTGCATTCTGCGACATTTTTAAGTTTTCCGCTTTCAAACAAAGTCTTCATTACTACTTCTCCGCCGCATGAACAGAAAAATTTATGAGTTGCAACTGTAGTACGAGAGTTTTTACTGGCTCCTGCCATCAACATACCTCCAACAAAGGATATTAGCATAAAAATATATAAAATAAGCGTTAATGTCAAGTGTACCTGTCTGGAAAACTTGTATTAAAATGATTTATCTGGAAAAGCGTTTTGAGCTATTGACTAATCAACATAGCTTTGGTAACATTGTCTACAAGTTTTCGTTTGGAGGGTTTCCTTTGGCACTTAAAAGTAAGTCTGTAGAGAAAAGACACAAGCAGAGTGAAGTGCGCCGTTTGAGAAACAAGGCCGCAAAGAGTTCTGCAAGAACTTGTGCAAAAAAATTTGTTGCAGCTGTTCATGCTAAAGATGAGGCATTGGCAAAAGCTAAATTGCAGGAGTTGTGCAAAGAACTTGATACTGCAAGAGGTAAGGGTATTCTTACAAGAAATGCAGTTTCACGCAAAAAGTCACGCATGATGAAGCTTTATAATGTTTCATTTGCTGCTGCAAAGTAAATTAGAATTGATGCGGTTGATGATTTATCATTGACCGTACATTCTTTTTTGTTTGTCACAATTTTGTGATTAAGTCAAAATCGTTTTTTGTGGGGTTGAGATGGCTCAGAAAAAAATAACTAAAGTTGATTTGGTAGAAGCAGTTTTTCTGGATACAAGTCTTGAAAAAAAAGAAATCCAAGAAGTTGTAGACTCTCTCCTTGAAAAAATCAAAGATTCTCTTAAAGCGGGTTCTTCTATTGAATTACGCGGTTTTGGTTCGTTTGAAGTTCGTCTAAGAAAAGGCAGAGCAAAAGCACGCAATCCAAAGACTGGTGAACTCGTATCTGTTGAACCACATTCAGTTGCCATTTTCAGACCAGGAAAAGAACTTAAAGATACAGTCTGGAAAATTAAAAAACACAAATAAGTATCAACAGGGGATGCGCATTACAAATGTGCATCCGGAGTCCTGATTTCTTCAAGTTTCCAAATATAAAAAATAAACTATCTGCTGTTTATTTACAGCTCATGAATTTTTTAAGACATATTTTTCTTCAAAATTTTGTCTTTAAGAGGTTCCTTTGAAAAATCAAATGACAGAGATTTCCTGCAGGAAGAGTTTCCGCTTAAAAGAATTTTTCTTTAATATTCTTTTGCTTGTCTCTGGTATAATTTTATTTGCTTTACCTCAACCGAATTTTTTAACAGTAAATGGCGTTTCATTTATTGCATATTTTTCTTTAATCCCTGTTTTTCTGCTTGTCCGCAGAGCTTCCTGGAAATCTGTCTGGCTTTATGGCTTTTTATACGGTTTTTGCTGTTATTGTCTTTACGCTTATTGGCTTGCGGCGTTTCATCCGATGGGAATTGCTGTAATTTCTTCGATGTATGGCATTTATCTGATGCTTGCCTTTCCATGTTTAAAAGCTGCCTTTAATTTGTTTCCAAAAAACGGCTGGATTATTCAATGGGTTGTCTGGTGCGCATATGAATATATAAAAACCTGCGGATTTACCGGCTTTCATTATGGTGTAACCGGCTATTCTCAGTGGCAGAATTCTCTGCTTTTGCAGAATGCAGACTGGGGCAGCGTGTGGGGCATAAGCGCAATTATAACGTTTCCGTCTGCAATTATTGCACAGCTTATTTACGAAGCCGGTATGAAAAAAAGCGCAGAAGATGAAAAGAGCAGTTTTTTTACTGGAATTAAACAGGCACTTTTTGTGCATAAAATTCCGTGTTTTATATGGATTGCAGTATTTGTTGCCGCGCTTGTTTACGGCGCATTTGCCAGAGTAGATTATTCTGAAGCTAAAAAAGTAAAGCTTGCATTAATTCAGCCTAATAATGACCCGTGGCGCGGCGGAGTAGAGGCATATTCTGATAATTACGAGCAGCTCAAAAAGCTTTCAGATGAGGCTTTGACAGAAGATTACGGCATTCAGCTTGTAGTCTGGCCTGAAACGGCTTTTGTTCCGCGAATAGAATATCATTACAAATACAGACAAAACCGCGAAATTTTCGAACTTGTTGAAAAATTATTGAAATACCTTGATAATGAAAATGTTCCGTTTCTGATTGGAAACGACCATGCTGTTTTGGGCTATGCGCGCAACGGAAAGTATGAAGCGATTGATTATAATTCGGCTCTGCTTTTTACGCCAAAAAAGAATTGTATTCCGCCGGAACCGCAGAAATACATGAAAATGCATCTTGTGCCGTTCACGGAATATTTTCCGTATGAGAAGCTTTTTCCTAAATTATATGAGCTTTTGCTTAACGGCGACACTCACATGTGGGAACATGGAAATACAGCGGTTGTTTTTAATGCCGCTGACATCAAATTTGGCGTTCCTATTTGCTTTGAAGATACTTTTGGCAATATAGGACGGCGTTTTGTAAAAAATGGAGCTGAGGCGTTTATAAATATATCGAATGACGCCTGGTCAAACAGTCTTGCATGCCAGTATCAGCATCTTTCAATGGCTGTTTTCAGATGTGTAGAGAACAGAGTTCCGGCGGCACGTGCTACGGCTTCGGGGCAGACATCATTTATTGACCCGAACGGAAAAGTTATTGCAATGGCTGAGCCTTTTCAAAAGGCATATTTGATAGGAGAGATTCCTGTTTCTCCTGCAAGAAGGCGGACAATTTATACTTGTTGCGGTGACTTTGTCGGAATTATTTTTGCATTATTAGGAATCAGTTTTTTGATTTTTGGAATAATATTTAGAAACCACAAAAGAGAGGCATTATGAATTTGTCATCAGATCAAACAGAAAAAAATTATACTGTTTTTGGCGAAGAAACTGAATTTTATGGTGTGCTGAAATTTACTGATAATCTTGAAATTGCCGGAACTTTCGAAGGCACAATTGATGCTACCGGTAATCTTGAATTTGCCAAAACAGCAAAATGTGTTGTAGATAATATTAAGGCTGATTCTGTTGTGATAAACGGTTCTGTGAGCGGCAATATTTATGCGAATACAAGTATCGATATGCAGTCAGGCAGCAAGATTGTCGGAGATATAACGACAAAAGAATTGCGGATTGATGACGGTGTAGATTTTACCGGAAAGGTGACAATGCTTGACAGAGAACTGAATCTTGATATTTTTTCTTATGCAGCGTCTGATTTTAAGAATGTTCTTATGTCTGCATCTGATGATAATGAGGAAAACTAAAAAAGAATTGTTGACATATCGGAATAGTTTTGATATGTTAAATCTATACATTTCATTTACGTCTTTTTCCTGTAAATATTTATTTTTTTAAGCAATATAACTTATTGATATATTTTTATATGCCAATCTAAAATTTATTGGAGTGTGTAATGGCACCAATTAAAAGACGGCGTTTTATTGATACGTCGGGCGAGCAAGCTGCTGATGAAACAGAGCAGATAACAGATTCGTTTACAGAATCTGCTTCAGTTCCAGCTACAGCCGCTGCTCCAGAAACAGAAAACAGTGCTGATTCAGAGCAGGCAGAAGCAAAGACTGCACCGGCTGAAAATGCAGCAGAACCTTCAGGCGGGTATCATCGCCGTACTTATCAAAAAAGTCCGAATGCAAAGGCACGTATAGTAAGACCCCGTAATTCTCGTTCTAATTTCCAAAGTAAATCTGACACAACTACAAATACAGAAACATCAAACGAGCTTCCTGCTGAATTTCAGGACCGCGACTCAAAGCCAAGACTTACGATTAACGAGCTGACATGCAAAGGTATGCAGGATTTGCGTGAGCTCGCCGAACGCTATGGCGTATTAAAAGAAGACATAGCTTCAATGAAAAAGCAGGAGCTCATTTTTGCAATCTTGAAGGCTCACACAGAACATGGCGGAATAATCTTTGCTTCCGGTGCGCTTGAAATCCTGCCTGACGGCTACGGTTTCTTGCGCTCGCCGCAGAACAATTATCTGCCGGGTCCGGATGATATCTACATTTCGCCAAGCCAAATTAGGCTT
>CADBUT010000060.1 GCA_902797925.1 uncultured Spirochaetaceae bacterium | reverse complement strand
GTATCTAATTGCTTAGCGTGTATTATATATATTAATCGGATGTTTAATATCTCCAAATTATAGAAATATTTTACGGCGGTTCTTCTTTATTTCAGAACGGATTTTCTTTAGCTTGAGTTTGCGTTCTTTGGCAGCCTTTGTAGGTTTTGTCTTAATCCGCTTTTTAGGAATTTTTACAGCGGCGGCTATACGGTTTTCAAGACGTTCAAGTGCAATGCTGCGGTTTTTGCCCTGAAAGCGCTCGTCATCAGCGTCTAAAAACAATTCGTCATTCCTGTTTATTAAGGCAGAAAGCTTTTGCCTTAGCCGGATGCGTTCATCTTCGGTAATTCCCTTTATGGCAGAAAGCGGCATAACAAGATGAACCTTTGTGTTCACTTTGTTTACGTTCTGCCCGCCTTTGCCGCCGCTTCTTGCAAATTTCATTTGAGAAAATTCTAAAATTGATTCGTGCAATTCTTTCCGGTTCATCGCCTGTATTATCAGAAGCGGATATTCATAACTGTAATGTCATCAGGCAGAAGCGAATTCTGAATCCAGCCGTTTACAGCTTTTTCAATTGCAGCTTCAGCCGATTCAAAATCTGTAGAGAACAGATCGCCGAAGAAAGCCTTTGTGCGGTCTTCGTCAAAACGCTCACCATTATCGTTCTGCATATCTGTAAAGCCGTCAGAATAAAGATTAATCTGAAGTCCAGGCTTTATCGCCAGACGGTAAGTGCACTTTTTTGCGGCTGTAATTGCTTCTGCAACTGCGCCCATTCCAAAAGGCGGAAGCGGCGGCTGAAGTGTTGCAACCTTGCCCTTGCCTGTTTCATCATTCATGCAGGCAAAAACGTTAGTGTGGCCGCAATTGTAGACTTCAACCGAGCCTGTAGTGTAGTTTATATAGCAGATTGCGCCTGTTATAAAATTGCCTATCGGTACGATTTCCTGCAAAAAATTGTCAAGCATAACCACAAGTTTTGAAGATGTAAGCTTTGAAGCGCCCTGCATTGTCAGCATAGAAAAAATTGAACCGAGCGTAACAGTCAGCAGAGACGCTGAAACATTTTTGCCGGATACATCAAAACAGCCGACAAAATATTTATCATCGCCAAGTTCTTTTGCTATATAGTAGTCACCGCCGACAGCATTTGCCATTCTGTTCCAGATACAGACGGAAAATGGGAAACCCTTTGTGTTTGAATTCTTTTTAAGCATGTTCTGCTGGATTGCAGCTGCTTTTTCAAGGTCATGTGTCCGCAAGTCCTCAAGTTTAGAGTTCATCTGCGCTACAGACATAATGCCGTAAAAACTGCGGTTATTTACAAGAACGATGAAATGCTTTATTTCAATTTTAATTGCGGCCTCATTTACCCTTGCGGCAACTTTTTCAATAAAATCGTTGCAATTGAGCGTAAACGGACTTTCTTTTACATAGTCGCCGCAGGTTTTTGCTACAAAACGTTTGAACGCACTGCTGGTATTTTCTTCAACTGTCTTGCGTTCAATAACGCCAATTACGTGATCATCCCTTTCAACTGGTACAGCATTCAATTCAGGCTGCTGCTCAAACATCTCGATTACAACATCAAGGCTTGCTAAGCTGCTTACTGATTCAACTGGAATTGCAATAGAACCAACCTGTCTTTCGTTAAAGCTGTTTTCAAGTCCTGTCTTTCTCACATGAGCTGGAGTTGTGTCTTTTAAATCCTCTGAAAAAAAGGAGCTGTCTATAAATTCGTCTTCCATAAGAAAATTTCCCTAAGTAGTTTTATTAAATCTAACACTGCCACCACAGATTGTAAAGCGATTTTTTTTACGCTGGAAGAAAACGGGAAAATGCAGCAGAAAAAAATTTTCTTTTTATAAAAAACGTTTTATAATAAAAAAGTATGAAGACACTTGAAAAAATAAAGTACTTCCTCGGAACAGGCAGACATTCTGATTATATCAACAAGTATTTTGACGAATCAAATATCAAATCAAGCATTTACGTTTCTATTGTTGTAATTCTGCTTGAACTGTTCATGATAGCAAATGTAGTTGCAAGACAATTCTCTCCCGAAACCAAACGCACGGTTCATTGGTTTACAACTCACCTTAGCTGCTATTCTGTGCTGCTCGTTTCAGCACTTGCACTTTTCATTTATTCAGTCAGACATCTCAAAAAACAAAGCTCAAACAGAAAAGTTTGGGAAACGCTCAAATACATTTTTTCGATTGTCTCGATAGTATTCGGTATCTATATTTCGATTATGGACTACAAAAAAGGCGAGCAGTTCATAACGCTTATGACGATGACCATTTTTGTTTTCTGCTTTGTTGTGTGGCGCCCAATATATTCAATTCTGCTTTTAGGCGGAACTTACAGCGCTTTCTTCTTTATATGTGATTATTTTCTGCCTGCAACTTATGCAACTAAAATAAATCTTTCGATTGTGTTTATCAGCATTCTTATGAGCGCGGTAAACGCCTACCGCCAGAAATTTACAGAAGCGCAGAAAGACGAAAAGCTTGAACATGCCCAAAGCATTCTGATGAAGCTTGCTATAAGCGATGAAGTCACAGGCATTGCGAATATGCAGTATTTCCGGAGTCAGGCACTTGAGCTTATTAATAACAAAGCTACGGAGATAGACAAGCTGATTTTCCTTTTTCTTGATGTTGAGAATTTCAAGATTCTGAATGAAAAATACGGCTTTTGGGAAGGAAATGTTTTCTTAAAGAACTTTGCCGACATGATAGAAAAAGTATTTAAAGATTCTCTTGTTGCACATTTTTCTAACGACAATTTTGTAGTTCTCACAAAGAATGAAGCCGTTCAAGAAAAACTGATGACTATTCGGCGCAACATGATAGGTATGGACTATGACATCAAACTTGGGCTGAAGGTTGGTGCCTATAAGCCGGAAAACAGGGAATGTCTTCCGCTTATTGCCTGCGACCATGCAAGATATGCCTGCTACACAATCAAAAAACATTACAACAACGATTACTGCGAATACGACAATTCGATGGCAAGCAATTTCCAGAAAAAGCAGTACATCATCAACAATATTGACAATGCCATAAAGAACGCGCACATCAAGGTTTATTATCAGCCGGTAATAAATACAGCAAACGGAAAAATGTGCGGACTCGAAGCTCTTGCACGCTGGGACGATCCTCAATACGGCTTTCTTTCTCCTGCTGATTTTATTCAGACTTTAGAGGAATATCACCAGATTTATAAGCTGGACATGTACATTGTAGAAAAAGTCTGCCGTAATTTTGTTTATGCACAGGAGCATGGGCTTACACTTGTTCCGGTATCGCTCAACTTTTCTAAACTTGACTTTGATTCAATCAATCTTGCCGAAGACGTTGAAAAATGTCTTCAGAAATACGGCATAGACAAAAAGCTTATTCATATTGAAGTTACTGAAAGTACACTGTCTTATGATGATGAAAAACTCAAAGAAATACTCAGAAAATTCAGAACAAACGGATATGCTCTCTGGCTTGACGACTTTGGTGCAGGTTATTCGGGCTTGAACGTTCTCAAAGAATATGACTTTGACATGATGAAAATCGACATGAAATTTTTGAGCGGTTTTTCAGGCAATGAAAAAGCACAAAGAATTCTCAGAAACATAATCACACTTGCAAAAGAGCTTGGAATGAGCACGCTCACCGAGGGCGTAGAAACTGAAGAAGCTTATCAGTTTCTTAAAGAAAACGGCTGCGAACAGATACAGGGCTATTTATTCGGCCGTCCTATACCAGACAAAGAGCTGTTTGAAAAGCTTAAAGTTGGAATTTACCAGCTTGATTTATGACGGCAGTTGAATTCCAACCCGAAATCTGATAGATTCATTCATAAGTAATTCATGGACAGTTCGAAGACCTTCCTGTCGTTAAACAAAACCAGGTAAACGTAAAAGCCGCTGAAATGCGTGCAGCCTATTTTTTTACGATTGGAAATCTCTCTGTCAAGGAGGTTTCAAAATGAATGAATTATTTCTTATCATCACTCTTCTAATTTCATTTGGCGGCACAATCGCCTTTATGAAAATCTTCGGCAAGGGCGGTCTCTTCGCCTGGATTGGAATCTGTACAGTTTTTGCAAACATTGAAGTTACAATTGTAGTTCATGCTTTCGGCATGGACCAGACTTTGGGCAACACCTTGTTTGCGGCTACATTTCTTGCCACTGACATTTTAAGCGAAATCTACGGCAAAAAAGAAGCTTCAAAAGGCGTGCTTGCCGGAATCTTTACAAGCCTTACGTTTATCGTGCTTTCGTTTTTGTGGGTTCATTACATTCCTGCAGAAAGCGACTGGGCAAGCGGTTTTGTCAAAGGACTGTTCTCTAACACACCGCGTATGCTGCTTTCAAGCCTGATTGCCTATGCAGTTTCAGAATGGATTGACGTTCAGCTTTACCACGCATGGTGGAATCTTACCGAAAAAAAGACCGGCAGCCATAGCAAAATGCTCTGGTTCCGCAACAACTTTTCTACGCTCGTTTCTCAGTTCGTAAACATCGTAATTTTCAACTTCGGCGCCTTTTCAGGCATTTACACATTCCGCGAACTTGTTTCAATTACGGCAGCGTGCTATGTTATCTACATTGTTACAAGCCTCCTCGACACACCGTTTGTCTATATTGCGCGCAAAATTACAGCAGGAGATGTAGCAGCAAAGGAGTAACCCTAAACGATGGATTATTCAAAGCATCCGCTCAAAATCTTTTTTGCTTATTATAAGCCGCACTGGAAACTGTTTGCTGCTGACATGGCATGTGCAGTTTTTATGGCGGCAATCGATGTTGCGTTTCCAATGTTCTCGCGCTATGCGCTGAACACGCTTATTCCCAACCACGAGCTGCGCACTTTTCTGATTCTGGTCGCAGTGCTGCTTGCGGGCTTTTGCCTTCATAAGTGCTGCAACTTTTTTGTAGCTTACTGGGGTCACGTTTTTGGAAACCGCGTTGAGCAGGATATGAGGCGCGATGTCTTTGACCATCTTGAAAAGCTGCCGTTCAGCTATTACGACACGCACCGGACAGGCAAAATCATGTCGCGGGCAACCACCGACCTTTTTGAGATTACAGAGCTTGCGCACCACGGTCCTGAAGATTTTACCATTGCAATGCTTAATCTCATAGGTGCTTTTATAATGATGCTGCATATCCGCTGGGAGCTTGCTATTGTTGTTATTGTTGTGCTTCCTATTATGATTGCAATCGGCATTGTTTCGCGCCGTAATCTTTCGCGCACTTCTACCAAAGTAAAGGAAACTACCGCCGAAGTAAACGCAAGCCTTGAATCAAGCATTTCCGGCATACGCGTTACAAAGGGCTTTACAAATGAAGACTTTGAGCGCGCGCGTTTTGACGTTTATAACAGGCAGTACAGCGCGGCAAAGCAGGTACGCTTTAAATATATGGGAAAATTCTTTTCTAATATTGAATTCTGCAATAATCTGCTTTCGCTTGTTGTGCTTGCCGTAGGCGGCTATTTCATTATAAAAGGAAAAATGACTTTGCCCGACCTTGTTGCGGCAAATCTCTTTGTTGCAGCTTTCAGAGCGCCAATAGGAAAATTGAACTTTCTGGTTGAACAATTCTCAACCGGCATGGCAGGCTTCAACCGCTTTATTGAAATTATGCGCACAGAGCCAGAACCAAGTGACGCACCTGACGCCGTAGAAATTCTCTCTGCACGCGGCAACATTAGCTTTAAAAATGTTTCATTCTCTTATACAGATGATTTTCCTGTTTTGGACGGCGTCAATCTTGACATTCATGCCGGTGAAAAATTCGCACTGGTAGGTGCAAGCGGTGGCGGAAAATCCACAATCTGCAATTTGATTCCGCGCTTTTACGAAATCACTGGCGGCGAAATAAGTCTTGACGGCATAGACATTAGAAAAATCAAGAAGCAGTCGCTTCGTGCCCAGATCGGCATTGTACAGCAGGACGTATTTTTATTCGCCGGTACAATCCGCGACAATATTGCATACGGCAAGCCTGACGCAACAGACGCAGAAATTGAAGCCGCCGCCCGCCGCGCAGAAATCCATGACGACATCATGCTCATGCCGAACGGCTACAATTCAATCGTCGGTGAACGCGGAATTAAACTTAGCGGCGGACAGAAGCAGCGCGTTTCAATTGCACGATGTTTTTTGAAGAATCCGCCGATTCTGATTTTGGACGAGGCAACCTCTGCTTTAGACACAGCAACAGAAATTAAGATTCAGCATTCATTTGACGAGCTTGCGAAAGGCCGCACAACTCTTGTGATTGCGCACCGGCTTTCTACAATAAAAAATGCTGACAAAATTGCCGTTGTAACCGATCACGGAATTGCCGAACAGGGCACGCACGGCGAGCTTATGGAAAAACACGGCGAATATTACAAGCTGCGCACAGTTCAGGAGACTTAAGATTTTTGCAATATCCAGAATAATGCCTTATACTGTTTTAAAGGAATCCGGCAATTATGGCAAAAATCAGTTTAAAACAGAAGCTCAGGCATAAGTACGCGGCTAAGCAGATTAGAAAGTGGTTCGGTTCAGCCGACGCAAAACGGGATGCAGGGCAGACGACACCTGACGATATAATTCGTTTTGACAACATTATTTACGGCGCTGACAAAAAATTCAGAAAATGGCAGCTGTTAGACGTGTACCGTCCAAAATCAGCTGGAACAGGCAGCACGATGCAAAAACTTCCGGTAATTGTGATTGTTCATGGCGGCGGCTGGGTTTACGGCGACAAAGACGTGTACCAGTTCTACAGCATGAAACTTGCACAGCGCGGCTTTGCCGTAGTGAACTACTCATACAGACTTGCTCCGGAAGTAAAGTTCCCGGCTTCGCTTGAAGACACAGAAACTGTGTTCCGCTGGATTTGTGATAATGCAGAGCAATATGGATTTGACGTGCAGAATGTTTTTGCCGCCGGAGATTCTGCCGGTGCGCATATTCTTACACTTTATGCGTCTGCACTGACAAATGAAGCATATGCAGAAAATTTTCCGTTTATCAGAAAAAAGCCGCTTACACTTAAAGGCGTTGCACTCAACTGCGGAAAATATAAACCAGACTTCGGAATTGAAACTGACAAAGAAGCGGCAATCCTTATAGAAATGATGATGCCTGACGGCGGAACTCCAAAAGAACTGCAGCTGATTGACGCTACTGCCCATATTACTGAGAAATTTCCGCCGGCCTTTGTTATGACCTCTCTCGGAGACGCTCTTAAGCAGCAGGCGCCGTTTATTACAGACGCTCTGAAAGCAGCTGGCATCCGCTATGAATACCGCTGCTACGGCACAGAAGAAAAACCACTGTGGCATGTCTTCCACTGCGACCCGGTTCTGCCGGAAGCTGCTGTCTGCAATGACGATGAATGTGAGTTTTTCAAAAAGCTGATGAATTAGACGCACCGCACATCTTTACGGAGCGTAAAACGCTGAAACACTCCATTAATGTGCCCTGCTGATTTTTATGGAAATACAGAAATTTCTGGTGTATAATTAGTTTATGGATTCTATGAATTTTAATTTTGCATCATCACAGCAGCGCACAAAAATTCTATTTTGGATTACTTCGCTTTGTTCGCTTGTTTACCATCTGGTGGTATTTGGTTTTGCATTTTTTCTTAAGCTTTATCCTCTTTTCTACTATAATATTGTCAGTATAGCTATTTTTGCCTTTTTGGTTGCGTTTACTTTTAAATTCAACTCGCTCATAATTCCGTATACTCTGCTCATCACAGAAATTATAGTCCATCAGGTTTTGGCGTCTTATTATCTTGGTTCTTACTGCGGTTTTTATTACTTTATTCTTTTGATGGGTCTGCTGCCCTTCCTCTTTTTTGTGAATAACTTCAAAGTTTCTGTCCCTATTTCAACAATTACAAGCCTTATTTTCATATTATTCGAAAACATGAATTTTCCGCCGGCTTATAACTCACTGTCATCTTCGATTTTTAAAATCATACGCTATACAAATATTTCCATCGCAATATTCGCCATATTCACAATGGTAATGGTTTTTACGATGATTGTCTTTAAAACCGAAAAGAACCTTGAAAACAGAAACGAATTTCTTAATACTGAAATGAAGCTTGCTTCGATCGTTCAGCAAAGCTTTTTTAAGCGTGAACCAATCGAATTTGAAAACTGGGAACTTGCTTACTACAACCTGCCTATGGCTGCTGTTTCCGGAGACATGATTGATGTATATCACAGACAGAGAAATATCGACGGCGTAGGCATTTTTGATGTTTCTGGGCACGGTCTTGCTTCAGGTCTTGTAACAATGCTTGTAAAGAATATAATCCACCAGGAATTTTACAAGGACACCGAAAGTGATTTGGCTGAAATGCTTGAGCGCATAAATTCGCGTATTATTCAGGAAAAAGGCGAAATCAAGAACTATCTCACAGGCATTCTCATTAGAATAAACGGAAACAAGCTTGAACTTGTAAATGCCGGCCATCCTTATCCGGTTGTGTACAAAAAGGACCTCAAGGAGTGCTTCTACATTGAACGGCTGCCCGCTTCGTTTGGTGCAATCGGAATGAATGATATGCCGACCTGCTATCAGTCTCAGTTTGTTGAGCTGAATCCCGGTGATGAGCTTATCTTGTACACAGACGGAATTACAGACACAGAAAACGGGCTTAAAGAGGTTTTCGGCAAAGAAAACTTTATAGCCGCAATAAAACAGAATGCAGATCTGCCTGCAAGAAAACAGGTTGCCAATATCACAGACACATTGGCTGCATTCAGAAATTCTGCCGCCTTAAAAGATGACATTACCTTAATTATTTTAAGAAGAAAGCTGTAATTTCATCTGGTACTGAAACACAGTTCAATCTTAGAATTAGATTCTCATTTTAAGCTGTTTATTCTTAATAAAAAGAATTCAAACCTATTGACAAAGTAGGTTATTCGGATTATAAATAATTATACAAAACCTATTAATATACTAGGTAATATTTGGAGGAAGACCATGAGTGATATTAAACAGAATGCATTGGAATTAATCGGAAATACGCCGCTCCTGCAGCTGAACGGCTATTCTAACAAAGCTGGCATCAAGAACGCAAAAATTCTTGCAAAGCTTGAATATTTGAATCCAGCCGGAAGCGTGAAAGACCGCATCGCGCTTGCAATGATTGAAGACGCAGAGCAGAAAGGGCTTTTGAAACCGGGTGCAACAATCATCGAACCTACATCGGGCAACACCGGCATCGGCCTTGCTTCAGTAGCTGCTGCAAAAGGCTACAAGGCTGTGCTTACATTGCCAGAAACAATGAGCGTTGAGCGCCGCAACCTGCTTAAGGCTTATGGCGCAGAGCTTGTCTTGACAGAAGGCGCAAAAGGCATGAAGGGTGCAATCGCAAAGGCAGAAGAGCTTCAGAAGAGCACACCGGGAAGCATCATTCTTGGTCAGTTCGTAAACCCTGCAAACCCGGCAATTCATAAAAAGACAACCGGTCCAGAAATCTGGAAACAGACAGACGGAAAAGTTGATATTTTCGTAGCCGGTGTCGGCACAGGCGGAACATTGACAGGCGTTGGCGAATATCTTAAATCGCAGAACCCGAACGTAAAGATTGTTGCAGTTGAACCAGCCACAAGCCCGGTTCTTTCAAAAGGCGAAGCCGGTCCACACAAAATTCAGGGCATCGGCGCAGGCTTCATTCCAGATGTTTTGAACACAAAGATTTACGATGAAATCATCACTGTTGAAAACGATGATGCTTTTACAGAAGGCCGCACATTTGCAAGAAGCGAAGGAATCCTCGTGGGCATTTCTTCTGGCGCAGCGTTAAAAGCTGCACGTGTGCTTGCAGAACGCCCTGAAAACAAAGGCAAGACTATCGTAGTGCTTCTGCCAGATTCAGGCGACCGCTACCTCAGCACACCGCTTTTCAGCGACAACTAATTTAGTGGATGGGACTGTCTATTAAGCTTTTGCAATACCGTCATTCCGAACTTGGTTCGGAATCTCTATGCAGGTGCTGAGCTGAAAGCCGCCGAAGGCTAATAAATTCAGCATGACAATACTTGTAGACAATCCCAAATTTTTTAAGCTATTTACCTATTAAGTCAGTATCTTGATAGGCAGAACGGAGTTTTTATGGCTAAGAGCTTTTCTGAAATATCAAACAATCATCCGTGCTTCGGAAGCGGCAAGGCAGTTTCCGGGCGTATACACCTGCCGGTGTGCCCGGGCTGCAACATTGCGTGCCGTTTCTGCGAGCGCAGCTTGAACGACACAGAAAACCGTCCGGGCGTAACTTCGCGCGTTCTTGAGCCAGAAGAAACAATTCCGCTTATCAAGAAAGCACTTGAAATCAGCCCAGAAATCCGCGTGGCAGGCATTGCAGGACCGGGCGACACTCTTGCAAGCGACAATGCACTGAAAACGTTCAAGCTTATCGGGCAAGAGTTTCCGCAGCTTATAAAGTGCATGAGTACAAACGGGCTGCTGCTTGCAGAACGCGCTGACGAGGTGATTGCAGCCGGCATAGACACGCTCACCGTTACGGTTAACGCCGTTGATCCGGCAATTGAAGCGCAGCTCAACGACTATGTGATTTTCCACGGAAAGAAAATCGAAGGCGTTGAAGGTGCAAAGATTCTGATAGCGAACCAGCTTGAAGGAATTAGAAAAATCTCGCAAGCGGGAATAACTGTGAAAGTGAACACGGTGCTTGTGCCGCGCATAAACGGTGCGCATATTGCTGAAATTGCAAAAGCTGTTGCAGCAGCAGGCGCGAAAAAGTACAACATTATTCCGCTTATTCCGACGGCAAAGCTTGCAGACGAACCCGCGCCGACTTGCGAGCAGATTCACGAAGCAAGAAATGCAGCTGGAAAGCACATCGAGCTTTTCTTGCACTGCAACCGTTGCCGCGCAGACGCCGTAGGCGTTCCGGGGCGCACAGAATTTTCAAAAGCGTTGTATGCAAACTTCGGTCTTGCGGCAGGCAGCGTAAAGGAGAATTTTTCACATGGCTGATGAAAAATCTTCTATATATAAAGTTGCAATTGCAAGTACAGACGGCGAGAGCGTCAACCTGCATTACGGAAAAGCGGACAAGTTTTTCATTTATCAGATTGATGATGAAACAGGCTACGACTTGCTTGAAGAGCGGCAGACAGAACCGGCGTGTTTAGGCGGAAGTCATGATAATGCCAAAATGGAAGAAAGCGTAATGCGGCTCACAGACTGCCGTTACGTTGTGGCGGCAAGAATCGGCAGAGGCGCAGGCGCTGTGCTTGCCGCAAAAGGAATAACCGGAATGGAACTTCCGGGCAGCGCAGACGATGCGATTTTGAAAGTATGGAAATACAACCGCATTCAAGGGTTGTTCAACTAAATTGGAAGGTTATTGCCTGAACAAAACAGGCAATCAGATATAAGGAGCAAAAAATGGGTGAAATAAGACAAATTGCAATTTATGGAAAAGGCGGAATCGGAAAATCTACGACTACGCAGAATTTGACAGCAGGACTTGTTGAGCACGGAAAGAAAGTCATGGTCGTAGGCTGCGACCCGAAAGCCGACTCAACCCGTCTTTTGCTTGGCGGCTTGGCACAGAAGACCGTTCTCGACACAATCCGCGACGAAGGCGAAAGCATTGAGCTTGACCGCATCATGAAGACAGGCTTCGGCGGCACACGCTGCGTTGAATCAGGCGGCCCTGAACCAGGCGTAGGCTGCGCAGGCCGCGGTATCATCACTTCAATCAGCATGCTTGAAAACTTGGGCGCATACACTGATGACCTCGACTTTGTTTTCTACGATGTTCTTGGCGATGTTGTTTGCGGCGGCTTTGCAATGCCGATCCGCGAAGGCAAAGCCAAAGAGATTTATATCGTTGCTTCTGGCGAAATGATGGCGCTTTATGCAGCAAACAACATTGCGAAAGGCATAAGCCGCTACGCAAAGGCAGGCGGCGTGCGCTTGGGCGGCATAATCTGCAACAGCCGCAACGTTGACCGCGAGCTTGATTTGCTCCGCGCTTTCAGCAAGGAACTCGGCACACAGCTTTTGTACTTCGTTCCGCGCGACAACATCGTTCAGCGCGCCGAAATTAACCGCAAGACTGTTATTGAATATAAGCC
>CADBUT010000059.1 GCA_902797925.1 uncultured Spirochaetaceae bacterium | reverse complement strand
CTGAAAGGTCGCGCACAGCCTTTGCCCTACCAACATAAGCCGGGTCTTTGCGGCTCAATGTGAATTCAGCAAGGCCGAGCGGATTTGAGCGGAATGATGAAGTTTCGCCTGACGGAATAAGCTCGTCTGTTGTTGTAACCGGGTCGTGAATCTCTGAAACGATTTTCACAAGCAAGTTTTCGCCGAGCGCTTTCTGCTCCGGCCAGTCCTTAATGTTCGGGCCGAACTGAATCTCAACTTCCGGGTGCGCAACGCCTTTTGAGTCGTATACGCGGTTTTCGTAGATTGTCTTGTCAAAGAAGTATTTCTTGCTGCTGAAATTTGCGTCAAAATCAGTTGCAGCCGTGAGAAAGCCTTTGTTCGCGGCTGTTGCAGCGATTGAGCGTGCGTCCATAAGCGCAACGCTTGAAAGCTGTCCGTTCTGAATCTTTGAGCCTTCGCGGTTCGGGAAATTTCTTGTTGAGTGGCGGATGCTGAACGCACCGTTTGCAGGTGTGTCGCCAGCACCGAAGCATGGGCCGCAGAAAGCAGTTTTTACGATTGCACCGGCATCAATCAACGCACTGAATGCGCCGTTTTCCATAAGCGCCTTGTAGACAGGCATAGAAGCCGGGTAAACATTGAGCAGGAACTTGCCGTTGCCGGTGTCTTTTCCCTTTAGAATGTCTGCCGCAGCGCAGATATTTTCATAGCCGCCGCCCGCGCAGCCTGCGATTACGCCCTGATCAACGTAAAGCTTGCCGTTGATAACCTTATTTTTAAGTGAAAAGCTAACCTTATCGCCAAATGAAACTTTGGCGCGCTTTTCAGTCTCGTCAAGAATATCCATAAGATTCTTGTTCACTTCTTCGATTGTGTAAGCGCAAGACGGATGGAACGGCATCGCAATCATCGGGCGGATTTCTGCCAAGTCAATTTCGATTGCACCGTCGTAATATGCGCCTTCCTGCGGCTTGATTTCTTTATAAGCCTGTGGACGTCCGTGAATGGCGTACCATTCTTCAACTTTGCTGTCAGTTTTCCAAATTGAAGAAAGACATGTCGTTTCGGTTGTCATTACATCAATGCCGATGCGGAAATCAGCTGAAAGATTTGCAACGCCTGGGCCGATGAATTCCATGACCTTGTTCTTAACATAGCCGTTATCGAAAACAGCCTTGATTATTGCCAAAGCCACATCCTGCGGGCCGACACCGGCGGCAGGTGTGCCAGTCAGATAAACAGCGACAACGCCAGGATAAGCAACATCATAAGTCTTGTTGAGCAGCTGCTTTGCAAGCTCGCCGCCGCCCTCGCCTATAGCCATTGTGCCGAGCGCACCGTAGCGTGTGTGGCTGTCTGAGCCGAGAATCATCGCGCCGCATTCTGCAAGCATTTCGCGGGCAAACTGATGAATTACAGCCTGGTGCGGCGGAACGTAGATACCGCCGTATTTTTGCGCACAAGTAAGGCCGAACATGTGGTCGTCTTCGTTGATTGTTCCGCCGACCGCGCAGAGCGAGTTGTGGCAGTTTGTCAAAACATAAGGGATAGGAAATTTTTCCAAACCAGAAGCGCGCGCCGTCTGGATAATTCCGACATAAGTAATATCGTGCGACGTGATTTTGTCGAATTTGATTTTCAGTTTTGATTCGTCGCCTGAAGTGTTATGCTTCTGCAAGATTGAATATGCCATTGTCTTTTTGGCACCGTCGGCAGAATTTGCGCCTGTTTCAGAAAGCTTGCCGTTTACAAGGTAAGCACCCTTTTCCCAAAGTTTCATACTGTTTCTCCAAGGATTCGTTTATATTTTATTGATTGCTGAAATTATACCGAATTTGCGCAAATGAAAAAAGGGGGCAAAACGATATTATTATCTGCAAAATGTGATACAATAGCTTTATGTTACCAACTGAAGATGAAGCGTTGAAAGAGCTTGAAATTGCGGGCAAGCTCAACCCCGGGCCGTGGGTGAAACATTCGATAAACGCAGGAATTGCCGCCAGAAACATTGCGGAAAAAGTGCCCGGTATGAATTCAGATAAAGCTTATGTACTCGGGCTGCTGCATGACATCGGGCGGCGCGCCGGCATTGTCGACATTCCGACACATGTTTACGAAGGCTACAAATATTGCATGTCAAAAGGCTGGGACGAAGCCGCAAAAATCTGCATGACGCATTCTTACCTGCTGATGAAAGACGAATTCAGCTATGAACCAGAAACCGAGCAAGAAAAAGCGATAAAATCGTTTATTATGGGCTGCCAAGCCGACGACTACGACAGGCTTATTCAGCTGTGCGACTCGCTCGCCGTTGATTACGGCTTTGTCATTTTGGAAAAACGCTTCGTCGATGTGACACGGCGCTACGGCATAATGGAAGGCTACATCAAAGGCTGGGAAGTTGCCTTTGCCATAAAAGAAGACTTTGAAAGCAGAATGGGCTGTTCGATTTACGACGTGCTGCCCGACATAGGCAAAACCACGCTGCTCACACCCAAACCCTGGCAGCCAAAATAAAGCGCGGAATCAACGACCTTGCCGAGAATAAGCCATTTTTTAGAACTATTATTTTTTATACAGGCATGATATACTTAGAACATGGATGCAGGACTTTTATCAAAAGCAACTGATATTCTCAAAAATGCTGGTTGCACAGAGATTTACCTTTTTGGTTCTCAAGCAACAGGTCACGCTCATGCAAATTCAGATGTAGACTTGGGCGTAAAAGGACTGCCGCCTAAATTGTTTTTTTTGACACATTCAGATTTAGAAGAAGCTCTGCACATGCCTGTCGATTTGGTAGATTTTGACTATCAGAATGATTTTTTCGATTTGCTTCAACGGTCGGGAGAACTGAAAAAAATTGGATAGCTTTATTATAGAAAAAATTAATCTTGAAATTTCAAAAATTGATGTTCTTGTAGAAAAATCTTCTTTATTGCTTCAAAAATGCAGTACGTCACTCTTACGGTTACTAATTAGATTGGGAAAGACTTGAACCGCTGTTTTCCGGCATGAACGAAACCTGGGAAAAAGTAAAAATTTGCCTTGCCGAATTTATGAACTAATTTGCGACAAATAATTTAAAAAGGAATAAGCATGAACAGATATGCCGCGTTTTTGCACGAATAAACATAAGCGGAAAAAACAAAATCAGCATGTGCGAGTTAAAGGCAGGTTTGAAGCTTCGGGCTTTTCTCAAGTGCAAACAATTTTGAACAGCGGAAACGTCGTTTTTTCTTGCGGTAATGCAGCAACAGCAGAAGCTTCAGACAGCGGAATGTATCAATGGCTCGAAGCCTGACAATAAGTTTTTAAACTAATTCTTTATTTACAGCAGCAGCACACAAAAATATAATAGAAGAAATCCTCCGCGGAAACAGCTTTTAGGAAAAACAAAAATGTGCGGGCAATTTATAAGGACTGTAAAAAGAAAATGCTTAAAAACCTGATTATCAGACCCGAAAGGCCTGAAGACTATAAAGACACAGAATTAATGACCATGCGGAGCTTCTGGAACAAGTATTTTCCGGGCTGTGTTGAACACAATATGCTCAGAGTCATAAGAGCATCAGCAGACTATCTGCCTGAAATAAGCCGTATTGCCGAGGTTGACGGAAAAATTGCAGGAGCTGTTTATTATACAAAAGCCTGGATTACAGACGCCCCGGATATTGACGGCAAAGCTGACACCCGCAGAAAAGAAGTTGCAATGCTCGGGCCGCTGGCAGTTGAACCTACTCTAGAAGGAAATGACATAGGCGGTGCTTTGCTCCGCGAAACTATACAGCTTGCCAAAAACGCCGGAATTGCCGGAATCATTCTTGCCGGAGAACCAGACTATTATCCTAAGTTTGGCTTTAAACGCTGTGCAGAGTTCGGTATAACTGACGGCGAAGGCAATAGTTACGACGCGTATATGTGCTTACCGCTTAACAATGATTTTGCTTCGTTCAAGGGGCATTTTGTCGAAAGCGCAGATTTTGCAAAGATTGCAGACCAAGGCGCGCTCGAAAAAATCAGCAGAGAATTTCCGTCTTACCGCAAAGTCAAGGTTCAGGAAAGCTTTATGCAGATTTTTAAAGAACATCTCGGGGTTGTAGAATCTGTAAAAGATGACGTGTATATGGTGCGCTATTGGGAGCTTCTTATTCCGTGCCGCCTTGGTGCCAGCATAACAGAGAAACCCATAGCCGGAAGCGATGTTCAATTTGACTGGAATCACAAAGCAGACGGTGAATCAAAAATAACCAGGCTTATCAAGAATCTGCTTTAACAAAGGACCGGATATGGAAAACAAATTTGAAATTTGGAATAAAAATAGCAGCGGAATTCTCCTGGAAGAGCCGCTCTTATTAAGTGCCTGCAAAGCCGGTCTGTTCGGGTCTGTTTTCTATTATTCTGAAGGCTGCGTCTGCAAAGCTTTATTCACATATTTATGCGGAAAACCGGACGGGCGTTTTTTTGAAGAACATCCGGAATTGTTTTATGGCAACTGGCTTGTATGCATGAGCACTGAATGGGAAAGTTTTATCAAAATGCAGCACATTCAGGTTGCTTTCCGCCGGGAACTTATGTCGCCTCTTTGCACAGAATCCCAAAAGCAGTTAAAGCCGTTACCTGAAGGCTACAGCATAAGTCCGTTTACACAAGAGATTTTTGAAGCACATCCTTTTGATCATGGAAAAAACTACAAAGATTTTCTGGATTTTTCAAAAACTAGTGTTGGAGCTGCGGTACTTTACAGCGGCAAAGTTGTTGCAGCAGCTTCAAGTTTTCTGACTTATAAAAGTCATGTAGAACTTGATATTTCTACAGAACCTGAACACCAAAAACGCGGGCTTGCAGACCACTGTACCGCAGAAGTTATGCGCCAGTGCTGCAAAAAGAAGCTGACAATGCATTGGGATGCGCAGAATCCGATATCTGCAAGCCTTGCAAAAAGCCATGGTTTTCATACATCTACGGAATATGCTGTCTATTGTTTGTAAAGCCGGACAACGGGAAATAACGGAAGGAAAAAGGAAAAAATGCTTAAATTAAAGAGACTATATATAGAAGATAAAGAAGCTATTACAAATGTGTTTACCGGCGTCTTTACAAAAGAGCCGTGGAATGATGACTGGTCTGACAAGAATCAGCTTGATATGTATATTACAGACCTTACCGGGCAGGGCTATTCTTTGACCTACGGTTTGTACGATGACGAAGAGCTGATTGGAATTTCTATGGGCTATATAAAGCACTGGTATTCGGGAACAGAATATATAATCAACGAATTCTGTGTAAAAACCGAACGGCAGGGCTCAGGGACTGGAAGTTTCTTTATTGCTGAAATTGAAAAAGCAATTAAAGAACTTGGGCTGAAGCAGATTTTCCTTCTGACAGATTCAAATGTGCCGGCTTATCATTTTTATAAGAAAAATGGATTTGTAGAGTGCACTACAAATGTAGCTTTTTCAAAGATGATATAATGGAGAACAATATGGAACTTAAAAAACTGTCTGAACATATATGGTACATGCCGTTTGAATCAGAAAGAGACCGTCCGAATCTTGGATATGTAAAAGGTGACAGCTGGAGCTTAGCTATAGATGCAGGACATTCTGATAATCATGTAAAGGAATTCTATGCGCTTTTGAAAGCTGCGGGGCTGCCTCTGCCCTCGCTCACCGTTCTTACTCACTGGCACTGGGATCACACATTCGGAATGCATGCCGTAAACGGACTGACTCTTGCAAATGAAAAGACAAATAAGCATCTGCTTGAATGCAGGCAGAAAATTGAAGCAAACGGCACAAGCGGATTTCTTGCCATTGATGAAAGCGTCAGAAAAGAATATGCAGGCGGTAAGAAAGTGGTTGTGACTTTGGCTGACATGCTGTTTTCCGGTGAAATGACACTTGACCTTGGAAACTGCAAAGTTCAGGTTATACAGTCTGAAGCGCCTCATACCGATGATTCTACTCTTGTTTATATAGCTGAAGACAAGGTGCTCTTTCTTGGAGATTCTCCATACGATGAGTTCAAGACTGGAGAAAAAGACGCTTCGCGCTGCCAGAAGCTTGCAGACAGAATCAGGGCAATCAATCCGGAAACCTGTGTAGAAGGACATTGGGAGCCGGTTGAAACAGATGATACGCTTAATGATTTGCTGAATTTTTAATGGAGGAACTATGAAAATTACAACAAAACAATTTCAATTATTATCAGATATAAATCTCGTATGGGATTTTCTTGTAGACACTTATGACTGGAAAAATGCCAGCGGAAGGCCGGCGCCTTTTTTTGAATATGCGCTTACTTCAACATGGATGGATAATTCATATTCGTTTCTGGACCGCTTCTGGTTCGACGGAGATAAGGTTGTTGCTTTTGCTTATTACGAAGCACCGGTGACAGATATTTATTTCAATGTTCGTAAGGGGTATGAATTTCTTGCAGACGAGCTTATTGAATATGCCGTTACCACT
>CADBUT010000058.1 GCA_902797925.1 uncultured Spirochaetaceae bacterium | reverse complement strand
TGCCGTCAGCGTGCACAAACATGCGCGCTTTTACTGTACCGCAAAAACCTAATCTGTAGTTTTCTGAAAACAAGAAAATATGGTCTATCTGCTCCCAGTTCTCTTTAAAATAATACGAGCCTAAACTGGTGTCCGCCGTATTAAGCCAGACAGATTCAGCCGTCTCGGTGAAATTACTTCCGCGGAACAGTACACGCCCGCTGCTTTCTGTTTCAAATTCTCCTGCTGTCTGGTTAAAGTCACCGGCGGCAATGATGAGCACATTTTCGGCTGCTTCTTTTTTAAGCTGAAAAACACATTCAGCAAGCAGCCGGCTCTGACACTGCCGTATTAGTCCGCTTGTCTTGCCGCCAGAAGCTTTTGATTTCCAGTGATTTACAAGAACGGCTGTGTCCTTTCCGCCGGCTTTTACATGAATTTCGAGAACAGGACGCAGGCTTTCGGGCGGTATTCCAGGCAGCTGAATCTGGTGCGTTTTCGCTTCTGTTATGGGATAGCGCGAAAAAACCAAAAGACCGAGCGCACTGCCCGGCTGTTTTGCAAAAACCGCATAATGCAGTTTAGACGAAAACGGAAGCAGCTTTATAATGTCGTGTGCAACGCTGATGTTTTCTATTTCTTCTAAAGCAATAATGTCGGCGTCTATTTGCTGCAGCGCATCAACAAGCCGCAAAAGCCTTACATAATATTTTTCGCTGTTCCAGCCGCTCTTCGAGCTTGAATATTCAGAATATTCGCTGCCCGAAAAATCTACGTCAAAAAATGTCTGCGCGTTCCACGTTGCAATGCTTATTTTTTTCGGGTTTTTATAACAGGCAAACTGAACCGCTTTGTAAACAAGCAGCAGCAGAACACAAACCACAACAAGTTTTTTCCTCATATATCTTTCCATAAAGATATATTCGATTTATTTGCGTTTTTTTTGTGTTATTCCGGCTATTTTACTATAATTGTTATAAAAGTGCTCTCGCCTGTTTCAGAAACAGCCTCTAAACCATGTCTGCCCCGCTCCACAGGAATGTACCAGGAGAAAGGACGCTCAGAAACACCATAGAGAACACCATCTATATAAAGAGCGGCTGTGTCCCCAGTTCCGCCTGCAACATCAATTTTAAGATTCTGCATTTCACGGAGTGAGCGGTCGTAAAGAAAAACGGCATTATCCTGCGGATAAACAAATTCAAAAGCACCGCCGTAAGAAAGCGAGCCGTTCATGTTTTTGCCGCCAAACCAACGCTGGTATTCATTCGGATAATTTATTTCGATTCTTCCGTTTCTGAAAACATGATAAGTGCATGGCTCTGGCTTTGTGCCTGCAAGCACGAACTCTTCTGCAATTGCTGTACAATATTCAGTGGGTGCCATGCCAGAAAGCGCACATACCTTCTGCTTGACGTACTTTTCAGGCTTGTCGAATTCCATCTGCGCTTTTGAAGCACCGCTCTGCTTTTCAAGGCTGTCTAAAATATAGCGCACAACGCCAGCGGGAATTGAGCTGCCTGTCTCTCCGATTACGGTTTCGCCTGTAACATTGCCCATCCAGACACCGGCGGTGTAACGCTTGGTTGAACCGAGCGCCACAATGTTCTGAAACTGATTTGAAGTGCCGGTCTTAAAAATTGCAGGATAAGGCGTGTCGAAGACTTTTGCAAAACCGAAGCCCAGAGAGCGCGCGTTTCTGTCAGAGAGCATATCGCAGATTATTGCAGCTGTGTCTTTTGAATAGACCCTTGTTTCCGCAGCAGCTTCACTTTCACTGCTGCTGGCCGTAAAGCAGAGATTGCGCACCGTACCGCCGCGGGCAAAAACCGTAAAGCCGCGCACAAGTTCATACAAAGGCACTTCGCCTGCACCAAGTGCAAGTGAAAGCCCCAAATTATTGCGCTGCTCATATAGTGAATCAAAGCCCGCTTTTTGCAGAAGCTCTATATAGTGGTCAATTCCGAGTCTGTAAAGAAGCGTAACAGCCGGAATGTTCAGGCTTGATGCAAGGCAGACACGTAAACGCTGTGGCCCGTTAAAGCGGTTGTTGAAATTCTGCGGAACATAAACTTCTGAACTCCCATAATCTGTCGGAACATCGGGCAGTACAGCCGTCGGCGGAAAACCATTGTCTAAAGCCATAGCATACAAAAACGGCTTCATCGAGCTGCCGGTCTGGTTTTTGACAAGAACGCCGTCTATCTGACCTGTGTCTTCGCGGTAAAAATTTGTACTGCCGCACCAGACTAGAATTTCGCCGGTCTGGTTGTCTAAAACCAAAGCCGCACCGTCCGCAACGCGCGCATCTGAATACATGTTCAGCGTCTGTTCTATGTGCTGCCTTACGTCTTCAGTGAATTCTGCGTCAACCGAAAGTCTTACGTCAGAAGGAATAACGCCTTTATACTGATTTTTAACCCAGTTCATAAAATGAGGTACTTCTTCAGGATATTCAAAAGAAGTTGCTGACGGAACTTGATTTATGTAAAACGAAGGCCGCCGCGGAATAAGAGACAAAGCCTTTATCTGCCCGTTATTCAATTCATAAAGAGAAAGACCGTAGAAATTTCTTGCGGCACTTGTTATGCCTTCAGTTCTGAAACCGAAAGGCAGGTTGTTGAGATAAAGCTCAAGAATCTGCTTTTTGTCGAGTTTTGCTTCAATTCTGACTGCAAGAAAAGCTTCTTTAAGCTTGCCGCCGAATGTTGTGCGTTTAGAGCCGCGCGGAACAACCAATCTTGCAAGCTGCATTGTAATTGTAGATGCGCCGCTTACAGTGCGCCTGTTTTTCGCGTTCTGCATTGCGGCACGCAAAATTGAAGGCAGATAAACACCGTGGTGCTTATAAAATGCGCTGTCTTCTGCTTCTATAAAAACAGCCTGCACTTCAGGCGGAATCTTTTCAAGCGGAGTCCATTCGCGGCGCAGACCGTCGTCTAGTGCCATTATCTCTACAAGATTATTGTTACGGTCGTAGAAGCGCGTGCTGTACTGATGGTGCATAAACTCATCAAGCGCCTTAAAAGGCAGAAGCTTCAACACCAGAATCAGCAGAATATGAGCTAATAAAAGTGCTGCCAGCACTTTAAGGGCAAACCTCAAAAGAGCCGGCAGCTTTTTCCAGAAAACAGCTGCACCGGCAAAAAAACCGGCACAGCTTCTTGCAAGCTTATTCAATAGTCCAAACCTTACCGTTTGAACGTCCGAAGATTTCAGGCTCATACATACATTCTGCTGTAACAGAAGGAGTCTGATATGTGCCCGAGCGGACAGCTCTGAACAGGAAGTCTACTTCCTGTCTACCCCGTCCCATATAGTTCCAGAAATACTGAACTTCGTTTTCATAAATCGTTTCATTAGAAAGCCTTGTGTAGTAGTCGTCCCACCACCAGTCGTCATCGCGCTCTTTCTCTTCTTCGTACTCTTGGAAAGAACCGGTCGTAACAAATGCGGCGTTCTGAATTTCAGCACCGGCAGGAACAGGTACGCGCAAAGCAACGAATGTGCGGTCTCTTGTTGTAGAGATAACTACATGAGCCTTGTAAGTCTTTCCGGCTACAAGCTTGTCGCCTGTAACAATCTGACCTGTAGCAAGATCCTTGTATTCGCAGAATACGCTCAAACCTTCGTCGCGCGCAAACTGCTTGTCTGCATTAACAGCG
>CADBUT010000057.1 GCA_902797925.1 uncultured Spirochaetaceae bacterium | reverse complement strand
TAATTGACTATATCAACCAAAAGTTCTTTTTTAATGGAAATGCCCCAGAAATTGAGCAAATCTGCCAGCGCAGAATTTCCGTCAGGCTCGGCAACCCAATCTGTGTAAATGTTGACATTATTTCTGCTTACAAAGAAAGCGGCGTTTCCGCCCTGCATTATGAAATTTTCAATTTCAAAGATGTTGTCTGGTTTCAGGTTTTTAGCCCCAAGCACAAGCAGCGGTACAGCAGAGTTTAAGCCTGCAAGCTCTTCAGGATAAACCTGCGTACAGATAAAACCCGCGCTTTCAAGCCACGGTACAAGGTATCTGTAGTCGTCTTCCAGTGTAAAGTCATTGCCTATAAGAATTTGAACATGTCTTGCAATGTTTTCTGTCATAAACTGAAGCCTGCTTGAAAGCTCAAATTCAAGGCCGGCTGTTGAAACAATAAACGGAATAATTTCGATTTTGCCGCAATATTCTATTACAATGGCAGAATAAACCGATGTAAACGCTGTTTCTGTTGCTGAAGCTGTCTGAATCTGCTGCGCTTCAATGCCAAGAGCAAGAAGCTGCTGTTCAAGTCCTGCTTTCTGCGGGTCTAGAACAGACAAAGATACAAGCTTGTTTTGAGAAGCATATTCAATTAAAAAGTCTTTTACATCACGTGTTTCAGGATAAAAGCTTGGAAGTTTTTCTGAAATATAATAAGTGATCTGTACTTTTTCAGAAACGCCCGAAAGCAGGTTTTTTGAAACCGGCGATAAGGTGAAAACCTTGTCTTTTGAAAAATCTATGCGGCTTTTTATGGTGTTGATAAGGCAGAAAAGTAAAACTGAAAAAATTGCCGCAGCTATAAAAGTTAGTCTTATGAGTCTTTTTGCATTCATCAGTCGTTTTCCTTTTTGGCTTCAATTACAAGCAGCTGCATACCTAGAAGAATTGCTGTTAATGCAAAATAAAACAATATGTCTCTAAAAGCAATTATGCCTTTGCTCGCGGCGTCAAAATGGTAAGAAAACGAAATGCCGTTAAAGAAACTTTCAAAAATTTTGGGCATCTTAAATAGAAGCGGGACAATATGTGCTCCATTCAATAAAGAAAGCACAAGCACTGTAAGCAGCGCTGATGTAATCTGATTTTTTCCTGCCAGAGAAAGAAATTCTCCCAAAGCGGTAGCTGTACTGAAATATAAAAGAACTACAATATTTGCCGCAACAACCTGCCCCATATCAACAGCACCAAAAAAGTGAACGGTGAACGGTACTAAAAGCAGGATAACTTGAACATAAATGCAGATTATAAGCGAAGAAAGCCATTTGCCTGTAACAAGCGCAAGAGCGGGCACCGGCAGTGAAAAAACTAAATCAGTTATTTCGCCTGACCAAAGGTGCATTGTAAAAGCCGGAATGCATAAAATGCAGATATAAGGAAAAAAAGCATAAAAGCTGCGTAAGTCAGCGGAACCCTGCCCCGGGACAAAAAAATGGTTCTGCAAGAAGAAAGTTATTGAAGAGGCTGTAATAAAAATGATAATTCCAATATAAACAGCCGGGCTTATAAAAGCATTGAATAATTCCTTTTTTGTAATAACTGCTGTTTTTGAAAAATAATCTTTCATATATGTATTGTAACTAAAAAGGTACGTAAGTTTAGTTCTTGTTCAGAAGTTCTTTTGCATTATCAAATGGAACAGGCTGACCTAATAAGAATCCCTGAATACAATCACAGCCCATGTCTTTTAGAACATCAAACTGTTCCTGGTATTCAACGCCTTCTGCTATAAGTGTGCAGTCAAGCGTATGTCCTACAGAAATCAGCATTGAGATAAACTTATGTGAATTTTTATCTGAAGCAATGTTGTCAACAAAGACCTTGTCGATTTTAAGTACGTCAAAAGGAAGCTGCATTAAGTATTTTATAGATGCATAACCTGAACCAAAGTCGTCTAACGCAACTTTAATGCCGAGTCCTCTTATTTCTTCAATAACTTTCTCTGCTTTAGACGGATTCTGGACAAGACAGTATTCTGTGATTTCAAGTTCTAAACGGTTCGGATTAACTGTTGTAATTGAAAGACAGTTTTTCAGTTTTGCTAAGAAATTCTTTTCAAGAATGTGCCGCGCAGAAATGTTTATTGAAATTCTTACATCATCATTACAGTCTGCAATCAGTTTTCCGGCTTCAATAATTCCATGTGATAAAACCCAGTTGTCAATGTCAAAAATCAAATTAGTCTGTTCTGCAACAGGTATGAATTTCCCGGGGCTTATAATATTTCCGTCTGAGTCTTTTAAACGCAGAAGTGCTTCAAAACCGCAGATTTTAGAAGTGTTTATATTGTATTGAGGCTGAAAAACAAAGAAGAATCTGTCATTTATGAGTCCGTCGTGGATTATGGCTTCCATTTCACGTTTATTGTTGTAGTCACTCTGCAATTCCTGCGTGTAAATGGTATAGCGTGAACCGCCTGCTTTCTTTGCATTGTACATGGCAATGTCAGCAAATTTCAAAAGGTCGTCGGCATTTGTTCCGTTATCCGGGTAATGAACTGAACCAATACTGGCTGAAGCGTAATAATGGTAATCGTAATCTTCAAAGTAAAATTCATCTTTTAAGACGGCAAGACAGCGTGTCATGAACTTTGTAATGGTGTATTTTGGAACGTCAGGCACGATCATTACGAATTCATCTCCGCCGTTACGTGCAAAAATACAGTCTGTGTCAATTATAGTCTGCCATTGGCAGGCTATTCTTGTCAGAAGCTCGTCGCCTGCACGGTGACCGATATTATCATTGACGATTTTAAAATTATCAAGATCTATAAACAAAAGATAGAACGGGTGTTTTTTTTCGATAAATTCATCAAGACTTTTTCTAAGTCCGCGCTGATTCAGCAGACCTGTCAAAGGGTCTGTTACAGAAAGCGTTTTAAGCTTGCGTTCTTCCTCTAAAATGGAACGGATCTGTCTTGAATAAATGATAAGCAGAGGAATAGCCGAAATATCTGTAATTACTCCTGGAAGTACGGCATAATTTTGGTTTATTATAAGTGTCAGAAAAGCAGGAATTAGTGACAGAAGTATAAGCAGTATTGATGCATAAAGACCGTTTTTGGGTTCAGCATGAATTATCATCAGACAGGCAATAATAAAACCGATATTGATAATTCCGCAGATTATGTCGCTTGTTACCTGTAATCTTCCTATATAAAAATCTACGTGAAGGGTTTTGCCGAAAAGCATTGTGAGTCCGAAACTAAAAATATAAATAAGGACTCCACAAAAAAGTTTTTTTTGGTTTATTTGCTTATCTTTCATAATCAAACAGTTTTCAAAAATTGAAAAACCTCAATAAACTCCCTGTGAAAAAAATGCAGATAAGTTATTTTATACTTAAAAACCGAAAAATACAATAAAATTCGATAAGCAGACTAAATTTTGTTGAAATATAGGAATGCGTCTTCAAGGTTGTCTTTACCGCTTTTTGCAAGAATTTCGTCGGGCGTGCCGGTTGTGGCGAGCCTGCCTTTTGTAAGAATGACGACTTCATCGCAGAGTGCCGAAACTTCCTGCATGAGGTGTGTTGAAAGCAGAATTGTCTTGTCTTTGCTCATGCTCTTTATTAGAGCGCGCATTTCCTGAATCTGCACAGGGTCAAGGCCTGTAACCGGCTCGTCAAGCACCAGAATTTTCGGGCTGTGCATTATGGCAGCCGCAAACGCGAGCCGCTGTCTGTAGCCTTTTGACAGAGCGGCAATCTTTTTTGAAGTCACGTCATTTAGAGAACATGCTTCAACAGCGTAGTCAATTTGTGTTTTCAAGGTTGAGGCTTTGACAGCCCGGCTTAAATCAGAGAAGCGTACATCCGCAATGAATTTCAGAAAATCAATTACGGTAAAGTTTTCATAAAAGCGCTGGTTTTCGCTTACATAGCCTGTTATGCTCTTAACCTTGAGCGGCTCGTCTTCAACATTGATATTGTCTACAAGCACCGAACCGCTTGTGGCATAATGAATTGCGCATATTGCTTTTAAGATTGTGGTCTTGCCCGCGCCGTTTGCGCCTAAAAGGCCGGTAATCTTTGAATCTTTCGCTGTAAAAGAAACGTCAGAAACCGCGGTTGCAGAGCCATAATTTTTTGAAAAATGCGCAAGTTCTATCATTTTCAGTCTTCGTAAGGAATATCAAAAACCATGCGGTCTTTTGACAGCACCGTTTCCGGGAAAATATTCTGCGCCTCGTCAAGAAGCGGTTTAAGTTCTTTGTCAGTGTAGCGCGGGCTGTAATGAATCATCGCCATTTTTTTGACTTTTGCGTCTCTTGCAATTGTTGCAGCCTGCGCCGCCGTCATGTGCTTCTTTTCAGTTGCCGTCTGTTCAAGACTGCTTTCAAACATGCCTTCGCAGAAAAGCAGGTCAGAGCCCTGCACTTCTTTCGCTATAGACGGCAGATAAAGCGTGTCCGTTACGTAGCTCACCTTTCTGCCTGAGCGCGGCGCACCCATCACCTGCTCAGGCGTTACGGTTTTGCCGTCGGCAGAAAG
>CADBUT010000056.1 GCA_902797925.1 uncultured Spirochaetaceae bacterium | reverse complement strand
TGCAGTTCGGGCGCGGCAAAAAAACGCTCGTCATTATTCCGGGGCTTAGCATAAAAAGCGTGCTGCTTTCTGCTGATGCAATTGAAAGCGCATATGCCGGTTTCACCGAAGAATTCACGCTCTATCTTTTTGACAGACGGAAAGAAACCGGCGGCCGCTATAAGATAAAGCAGATGGCGCGCGACACAATTTCTGCAATTCATTCGCTTGGCTTGCATGACATTTATCTTTTCGGCACATCGCAAGGCGGAATGATCTGTCAGTTTATAGCCGCGCTTGAGCCAGATCTTGTAAAAAAGATGATTCTCGGCTCAACCTCGTGTAGCGTAAAATTCAGCAAAGACGCTGCGCCTGTTTTGTGGATTGATTACGCTAAAAAAGGCGACGTGCTGGCTCTTGTAAATTCGTTTGTTGATTTGTGCTACTCAAAAGCAACTGCCGAAGCATGCCGCGCCGCCGTGCTTGAAGCACACAAAGACGTTACGCCGGAAGAGCTTAGAAAATTCATTGTGCTTGCAAAGGGCACGAAAGGCTTTTCGAGTGTGCGCGCGCTAAAAAAGATAAAATGCCCGGTTTTTGTAATCGGCTCAAAAGCTGATAAGGTGCTCGGCGGCGGCTCTTCTGAAATGCTGGCGGAAAAGCTCGGCTGCAAGCTCTTTATGTATGAAGATTTCGGCCACGCGGTCTACGATGAAGCACCTGATTATAAGCAGAAAATGCTGGAATTTTTCGCTGACGGAGCAGATGGGGCCTCGCTTTCAGCATCAGGGCTGAAAAATGACTGAGCTTGAGAATAAGATTTTCGACATTGTGCGGAAAATTCCGCGCGGAAAGGTTATGACTTATGGGCAGGTTGCCGCTGCTCTTGGCGATTCTCGCCTTGCGCGCGTTGTCGGCAACACAATGCACAAGAACCCTGTGCCATTTTTTGAGCTGGCGTGTGAAACCGGCTTTAATTGCAAAGAGCGCGCGCCTGTTGCAGACGCTTGCATCGGGTTTGAGCCTGTGCCGTGCCACCGTGTCGTAAATGCAGCCGGTGGCAAAGCGTTTGCGCCTGTGCCGTGCCACCGTGTCGTAAATGCAGCCGGAAAGATGGGCGCAAATTTCGGGCTTGGCGGCCCTTCGGTTCAGGCTAAAATGCTTGAAAGAGAGGGTGTTGAAGTACGCAACGGCAAAATTGACTTGAGAAAATACGGCATAAACGGAGATTCAGCAAATGATTAACGGAATAACCCACATATCGATGAAATGCCGCGGCGAGGACGGGCTGAAAAAGGTGCTCGCGTTTTATGTAGATTTGCTCGGCATGAAGGTTGTGCGTAAATGGAGCGGAGGGCTGATGATTGAGACCGGCAACTGCCAGATTGAGATTTTCACCAACCTTGAAGGCAGCCCCGAAACAGGCATAATCCGCCACATTGCGCTAGATGTCGATGATTCGGCGTTTTATGCTGAAAAGTGCAAGGCCGCCGGTTACGAGGTTTTTCAGCCGCCAAAGCAGATTGAGCTTGGCGGCCAGAAAGCAATTATTTCTTTTTGCTACGGTCCTCTTGGTGAGCAGGTGGAGTTCTACCAAAAGCTGTAAGCCCCATGTCACCCCGAACTTGTTTCGAGGTCTCATTTTGAGCTGATTGCGTAGCATTCGGAATGACAGCAAATTTAGTCTATGCTTTCAAGGCCGGTGCCTTCGTCAATGCCCATCATTATATTCATGCACTGAACGGCCGCGCCGCTTGCGCCTTTCCCGAGGTTGTCAAAGCGCGTAGTAACCATAATGCGCTCGTCGTTGCCATAAACGAAAATCTGCATACTGTTCGTTCCTGCAAGCGTGTTCGCCGGAATGAACTGTTCTGTCAATGTTCCTTCGCCCATAAAGCCAGCAACCTTAACGAATTTGCAGCCTTCATAATGAGCGGCGAACATTTCCCATACATCATGCGCCGTCACCTTTTTGGCGAGCAGGCGCGAATGAAGCCCGATTGTTACGGTCATGCCCTGAAAATAATCGCAGACATAAGGGTTGAAGATCGGCTCAAATTCAAGGCCGCTGATTTTTTTGATTTCTGGTAAGTGCTTGTGCTGCTGCGTCAATGCGTAAAGGCGCGGCGAATCAAGCCCCTTGTCGCGGTCTTCGGCTTCATACTGTGCGATAGCTTTTTTGCCAGCACCAGAATAGCCGCTCACCGCATGAATTACAACCGGATAATCAGCCGGCATAATGCCTGACTTTACAAGTGGATAGCAGATTGCGACAGAGCCGCTTGCATAGCAGCCCGGCACGGCAACTCTGTTTGAGTGCGCAATCTTCTCGCGGAAAGATTTATCAAGCT
>CADBUT010000055.1 GCA_902797925.1 uncultured Spirochaetaceae bacterium | reverse complement strand
CAGAAAAGAAGCAGAACTTTTCGGTTGATTTCTCTAAAATCGAAAATCAAAATATTATTACAGACAAGCTCCGCCTCAATCAGATTCTTTTGAACATTCTGTCTAACGCCATAAAGTTTACAAACGAAGGCGGCAGCATTTCTCTTAATGTGAGCGAAGAAGAAACCAAAGCGGAAAACAAGCAGCCGCAAACTTCTGTGTATGAATTCCGAATAAAAGATAACGGCATCGGCATGAGCCGCGACTTTCAGAAAATCATTTTTGATTCATTTACGCGCGAACGCACCAGCACCGTAAGCGGCATTCAAGGCACAGGGCTTGGCATGGCAATCACTAAAAAGATTGTTGATATGCTTGGCGGCACAATCCAAGTTCAGAGCGAAGAAGGCCACGGCTCAGAGTTTATCGTAAGGCTTCCGTGCAAAATCAGCAGCGAGAAAACCGAACAGACTGACAAAAGCGGGCCGGCGAAAGACGCTCTGGTTCAGGCAGATTTTAGCGGCAAACGTGTGCTGCTTGCCGAAGACAACGAAATGAATCAGATGATTGCAGTTGCAAATCTTGAAAATGCGGGTTTTGCCGTAGAAGTTGCGAACGACGGTGTTGAAGCTTTAGAAAAGGTCAGCACAAATCCGGCGGGCTATTACGATGTAATTTTGATGGACATTCAGATGCCCAAAATGGACGGTTATGAAGCCGCAAGAAGAATCCGCGCACTGCCTGAACCAGAAAAAGCTTCTGTGCCTATTGTTGCTGTTACTGCAAACGCTTTCGGCGAAGATTGCGAAGCTGCCTTAAAAGCCGGAATGAATAAGCACCTTGCCAAGCCTTATGATATTCCACAGATTATTCAGACAATTTATTCTTTATTATACACTGAAAATAGCGGAGCTAAAAAATGAAAAAAATGCCTGTTTTGATTGCCAACCTTATTATTGTTTTTCTTATGATGACCTTTGTTACACTTTATGTGCGCAACGGTAAAAGAACACAGATTATTGAAAATACAGAGAACTTCACTTCAATGACAATCGGAATGGAGCTTGTGACCACAAACTATCTTGAAGGTGAACAACGCCTTTGCGATTCTTGGGCGCGCTACATCAACGACGGCTTTTACACAATCGAAGAAGCGATTGACTACATGAAAGTCGTACAGGCAATTCAGTCAAACGCTGCGCATATTATTTTTACAGACACGCTCACAGGTTATTCAAACCGCCCGAATATTTACGACCCTAATAAATACGCAATTACTTACGAAAGAACAGATCTTTTCTCTTCTATCGAAGATTTATGCGACGAAAGCAAGACTGTTCACGTAACGCATTCATTCACCAACCCGAATAACGAGATTCAGTCTATCGGCTTTTGCAATCTCATCACGCTTGATGACGGAAACGGCACCCCGCGTGAAGCGCTTATAATGCGCGTCGTTCCTCTGGAAAACATTTCCGGCCGCTGGACTTTTCCGACAGACCGCTATGAAAATGCACAGATTTCTATGATTGACGCGCAGGGCAATTACATCATCAGGGGAAAAGATTTCACTTCCAACAATTTTTTTGATTTTTATAATGCTTCCGGCCAGCCTGAATCTATAAGAGTTTCAGATATTGAGTCAGTCGTTCATACAACAGGCTCTTTCAATGCAATTAACACAAGAGGCGAAAACAGTCTGATTGTTCACGTGCCTATCAACTCTGCTTCAGACTGGACGATTCTTGCTTATATTCCGATGAGCGACATCGGGCAAAACAACGTAGACTGGCTTTTAATTGGAGCGATTGCGCTCGGACTTTTGCTTCTGCTTTTTATGGACGTGTTTGTCTTTATGGTTTTCAACAAAAAGCTTGAAGTTGCAGTTGTTGCCGCAGATTCTGCAAACCGTGCCAAGACAGATTTTCTTTCTACAATGTCACACGACATAAGAACGCCGATGAATGCGATTATCGGGCTTACGACCATCGCCGAACGGAATGTTCAGGATTCAGTATTTGTTCAGGATAATCTCAAGAAAATCCGCCTTGCAAGCAATCACCTGCTTACGCTCATCAACGATATTCTTGATATTTCAAAAGTCGAAAGTGGAAGGGTTAATCTTTCGCCGGTCTCTTTTTCGATTGTTGATTCAGCGGAAAACCTTGTGAACATTTCGCAGCCGATGGTAAGGCAAAAGCACATAGACTTCCGCTTCCGCAGCCGCGATATTTCGCATGAATATCTTTACGCAGACCAGCTCCGCATTAATCAGATTTTTATAAACATTCTTTCTAACGCGCTCAAATATACGCCTGAAGGTAACAGCGTTTATGTTGATTTGTGTGAAAAACCGAGTGAAAAGCCGGAACACATTCAGCTTGTGTACACAGTGAAAGACACCGGCATGGGCATGTCAAAAGACTTTATGGAAAAGATGTATCAGCCGTTTGCCCGCGAAACTGACAGCCGCATAAACGCAATTCAAGGAACTGGTCTTGGCCTTGCCATTACAAAAAAAATGGTAGACTTGATGGGCGGTTCAATCGAATGTAATAGCGAAACAGGCAGAGGCACAACCTTCACCGTAACGCTCGACATTCAGACTTCAGATATTACCGAAGATGAAATGACGCTGCCGCCGCTTGAAGTGCTTGTAATTGATGATGATGAAGTGCTGCTTGAAACTGCAAAAGACACGCTCACCGCGCTTGGCACAAACGTTGATGTTGCAGAAAGCGGCGAATCTGCGCTACAGAAAATCAGCGCGAAAAAAGAGGCTGAAAGCTCATATAACGTTATAATTCTTGACTGGAAAATGCCCGGCATGAGCGGCCTTGAGCTTACAAAGAAAATCCGAGCGCTTGCTGGAAAAGATATTCCGATTTTGTTAGTTTCTGCTTATGACTGGAGCGTAATAGAAGATGACGCAAAAGAAGCCGGCATAAGCGGTTTCATTTCAAAGCCGCTTTTCCGCTCTTCGCTTTACAAAAAGATTTCTGATGTGCTCGGGCTTGAAAAAGATGCCGCCAGAGAAGAGGAAAATAACTCAGACCTTACAGACATGAACATACTTGTTGCAGAAGACATGGACGTAAACTGGGAAATTATTTCAACACTTCTTGGCATGTACAGCATCAAAACCGTCCGCGCCGAAAATGGTCAGATTGCCGTTGACATGCTGCGCAGCATTGAGCCAGCCCAATACGATGCAGTCTTTATGGATATTCAGATGCCGGTAATGAACGGTCTTGAAGCCACGCGCCAAATCCGCAAGCTCGAAAATCCGTACGCCGCCGGAATTCCGATTATCGCCATGACTGCTGACGCTTTTTCTGAAAACGTAGCCGAATGTATTGAAGCCGGAATGAACGGTCACATTTCAAAGCCGATTGACATTAAGCTTGTCATAAAAGAGCTGCGCAAAATCAGGCAGGCGCAACCCGACTTTTATTCAGAAAGATAGAAAGCTTAGCAATGCCGAACACAAGATAAAGCGCAGCTGATTAAAAAGAGTAAAGCATTTTTGATGTTTTAACGCTTATTTTTTGTTTTCGATTATAGATTTACAGACACGGAAACCAAGGTTACTGCTTTTGCCTGCAGGGGCACTGCCGCTGCGGTAAAAGACTGTGCACTGCTGTGCATCGTCCAGCCAGCTGCCGCCGCGTTTTATACGCATAGTACCAAGGTGAGGCCCATGCGGATCAGTCTGCGAAACAACAGGCAGTGTATCAAGAAAATCCCAGCACCACTCTGCTACATTGCCGCACATATCGTAAAGCCCAAGCGCATTCGGCTTTTTGCAGCTTACATCATGAGTACGCACGTCGCTGTTTTCGCCATACCAGGCAACTTCTGCTATGTTCTCGCTGCCTGCATAAACAGACGGAACTTTGGCAGCGCCACCTCTTGCGGCATATTCCCATTCAGCTTCTGTAGGCAGGCGGTAGCCGTCAGCCTCATAATTACAGTCAATGCGCTTCCATGCAAGGCTGTCGCTGGTAAGAGAAGTCAACTCTGTGTCGCGTCCAAGACTGTAGCAGGGCGCAAAATTGTGCATGACACTCAGGCGGTTGCAGAATATAACAGCCTCGCACCATGTTACAGACTCAACCGGACGGTTTTCGCCCAAAAGTTTAGAAGGATTTTTCCCCATAACAAATTTGAACTGCTTTTGTGTTACAGGTGTTTCAGATATTGAAAAAGAACTTAATGTTACGCTGTGGCTGAAGTCGCCGCTTCCCATCATAAAAACATTGCCCGGAACCATAATCATTTTAGGGCAGTCATCGTTGAATGCAGCCATTATTTCCACTGAATTTCCCGTATCTCCAGCTTGAACAGGCTGACCGCACTGAGGACAAAATTTAAAATTTTCTGTAATCTCTGCACCACACTTTGAGCATTTCATTTTTCTGTCTCCGTTATTCAATTAGAATAAGTATAACACGATTTTTTAAATATAAAAAGAAATCAATTGACTTTTTTTCCGATTAGCCGAAAAATATATATATCCACGTACCGACAAACTGGAGCAAAAATGACAATTACAGAAAGCCAGAAAGATATAGTTACAGTTCTTGCCATTGAAGGCAGACTTGATACAACAACTGCACCTGAACTTGAAACACGCATAAAAAACTGCACTCAAACATGCAAAACGCTCGTTATTGACTTGAAAGAAGTAAGCTATATTTCAAGCGCAGGGTTACGCGTAATTCTGCTTGCCCACAAACTGATGATAGGCATCGGCGGCAAAATGTCTGTACGAAACCCGTCAGAATTCTGTCTTCAGGTATTCCAAGCCACAGGTATGGAAGGCGTCCTTTCAATTATCAACGTCTAAAGGCTGCTCCATCACTCCGTTCTCCATATTAATTAGGCTCAATTTCGAGTTATTAAAAAGTTGAAGTTATGCAGAGAAAATCTGCTTATTGTGGCTTCGACTACACGGTTAGTGAGCTTGCCAAACTACAGCCACCGAATTGCAAAAACTCGACATTCGACCTAATTAAGTTTTTTTCTAATTGTCAGAATATTCTTGTCACCGACATATTCATATTCAACTGAATCCATAAACTGCTTTGTAAGATAAATTCCAAGTCCGCCGATTGCACGTTCTTCAAGAGCAAGGCTCGTGTCCGGATCTGCATGTGCAAGCGGGTCAAATTGCTTGCCATGATCGCTGAACACAACCGTCAGCGTTTCATTTTCAAAACCGCAGCTTATATTTACAGGACCTTCGTCCGGCTCATAGGCATAATGCGCAATATTAACAAAAATTTCTTCAACAGCAAGGTCTATTTTATTTAGAATGTCCACCGGGCAGTCTTTTTGAATCTGTTCATGAACAAAATCAAATACAGCCTGCATATTTTCATCTTTTGCTTTAAAGCTTTTTTCAACCATAAATCCACCCACCTTATCTTTAAGCACAAGTTCAAGCATTGTAATATCGTCAAACTGCGGAACACCGCCGACAAAAGCATCTATATCGCTGCGGACATCAGCAAGTGACTGACGCACGTCTTTTATTTCAGATTTTCTAAGGAAACTGATGAGCCTTTCTTCGCCATAAAGCTGCTCATTTGCGTCGGTTGCTTCAGTAACTCCGTCAGTGTAAACAAAAAGCCTGTCGCCTTTGCCGAGCGTTATAAAATGCTCGTGGTAGCTCATGCCTTCCATTCCGGCAAGCATAAGATCAGGCTTTGACTTCAAGAATTCCACTATGTTTTCATGGCGCAATATCGGGAAAGTGTGTCCGGCGTTTACAAAGCGAAGCTCGCCTGTGCTTAGCGTAAGAACACCCATCCAGCATGTAACAAAAAGCCCTGCATCGTTGCCTTCGCAAAGCTCGTTGTTGACGCGCTCAAAAACTTGAGCAGGCTTAAGCCCCTGCATGACGCTGTTCTTGATAAGCGTCTTTGCAATTACCATAAACAAGGCGGCAGGCACACCTTTTCCGCTTACGTCGCCGACAACAAGCGCAAAATGGTCACCGTCAACCATAAAGAAATCGTAGAAATCGCCGCCGACCTCTTTTGCAGGTTCCATTGTAGCGAAAAGCTCAAGTTCGGGGTGGTCTTTATATGGAGGAAAAATGCGCGGCAGCATGTTCGCCTGAATCTGGGTTGCAACGTCAAGCTCAGCTGAAAGACGCTCTTTTTCGGCAGTTGTATGCGTAAGGTCGGCTATGTACTGGTTCATGTCCACGCTCATTTTTTCAATTGCACGGGCAAGAATGCCGAATTCGTCTTTGCCCTTGATTTTTTTCAGTCTGTCTGAAAGCTTACCCTTGTGTTCGGCAAAATGCGAAGTTTCGTTTGTAATAAGCGAAACCGGCTTGAAAAAGCGCAGCATAAGCAGCAGTGTAAAGAAGGCGACAATTATAAGCGTTATTGCAGCAGACGATAGCCCGACCGTCTTTATGTAGCTTTCCTTAAAGCCCTGCATCTCGCTCATCGGCTTAACAATGCTCATAATTGCCACAATGTTACCCATACTGTCTATAACCGGCATAGAAGTCGTAACATGACCGCCAGCTGCATTATATACAAACCGGACAGTCATTTCGCCTTTTTGCATGACATTTTTCAAGTTTTGAATGTATTTCTCATCATAATTTGAAAGCGAAGTAATTATTCCGAGCTTGATTTTTTTGGCTTTTTTCACTTCGGAATTGACTGTGTCAAAAATGTAGACACGCGTCATGAATTTTGAATCTGGAACGGTTACATAGATATATGCAAGCTTTGACGTCTGTGTAAGAATGTCAAGCTGCTCGTCAGTTTCATACCATTCATCGTCTTCCTGACCGCCTTTCAGATAATAATTGACACGGTCTGCATTGACATAAGAAACAGCCGTTTCGGCAACCTGCTTTGTAACTTCGCGGTACTGCCGCTCAAACAAAGACCTGAAAACCCTGTAACCGATTATTCCGTTTCCGACACTAAGAATAATGCAAAAAAGCACAAGAAAAAGCGGCAGTTTGACCGACAAGCTTGCCAGCGAAAATTTTTTTTCTTCCATTTTCATAAAGCTATTATAAATCAGTTCCTGCGTAAAAGCTATTTTTGTGTTAAAATAATTTATGGATTTCAGCTATATTTTAAGCTCGGCAGTACCGCGCTTTGAAACTTTTTCCACATTCGGGTTCACAAAAACTGAAGACGGTTACGTCTATAGAAAAAACCTGCTTTCCTCTGATTTTTACGTCATAATTCATGCAGATGCAAATTCTATTAATGCTGAAGTCTTCGACAGCGCAACCGGTGAGAAATATGTGCTTTTCGACATGCCAAATGTGAACGGCAGTTTTGTAGCTTCAATTCGGAGCGAAGTACAGGATTTAATCAGCAGTTTCAGGGAAAAATGCTTTATTTCCGAAGACATTACAAAAAAATATCTGGATTTTCTTGAAAAAGAATTCGGCTGTCTCCCAGAGTACCCGTGGAAAGACGATCAGAGCTGTGTCTTCAGATGCACTAACAACAAATGGTTTGCGCTTATAATGAAGGTAAAGTATAGCCAGCTTGGCATTCAAGGTGATGATTTTGTAGATGCGGTTAACCTGAAAGCCGACTGCAGAAAAATTCCAGAACTAATTGACCGAAAAACAGTTTTTCCTGCATGGCACATGAATAAAAAATACTGGATTACCGTCCTGCTCTCGGCAGTTACCGACTTTGAGCTTTTATGCCGCCTGACCGGAGAAAGCCGTGAACTCGCCGGCGAGGGGAAAAATACGCTTGACACAAAGAATAAAAGACTTTTAGAAATAAAACAGGACACTATATGACAAAATCACAAAGAGCTTCTTTTTTTCTTAATCTATTTATTGTTCTGCAGACCATTTTTGCTATTTGGGCAATGCTCGCAGACTTCCGTTTTATGAGCGACCCTTCAAAACCGGCGGTTTTATCATCTGCAAACGCAAAGGCTTTCAAATATTTTACCGTAGATTCAAATGTGTTTGCCGGAATAATTTCATTAGTCATGGTGATTGTGCAGCTTCTAATCAATAAAGGCAGGCTGAAAAAAGTTCCAAAACTGCTTTATCTGCTGAAACTTGCCGCAACAACAGGCGTAACGCTCACAATGCTTGTCACCGCGTTTTTTCTTGCACCTTTCCAGTTCGGGTTTGCCGCGCTTTTTGTTGATTCAAACCTCTTCATGCATCTGCTGATTCCGCTGCTCTGCAT
>CADBUT010000054.1 GCA_902797925.1 uncultured Spirochaetaceae bacterium | reverse complement strand
GATTTTGAGATGGTTATGTACAATGCTGACGGAAGCCGGAGCCAGATGTGCGGAAACGGAATCCGCTGTGTGGGAAAATACGTATATGATGCGGGCTATACAAATGGATGCAGGTTTACTGTTGAGTCTATGGGAGCTGTTAAAAAGCTTGTTGTTGAGTGCGGCGAACCAGGTGACAAGGTGAGTAAACTTTCGGTTGATATGGGAAGCCCGGTTCTACAGGCGGGAAAGATTCCGGTGAATATTACTGCTGCGGGCGGTGATGCGGAACCGCGCGTAATTAAGTATCCGCTTTTGATTGGCGGCGTTGAATATAAGACAACCTGCGTTTCAATGGGAAACCCGCATGCGGTTGTTTTTATAGATAAAAAGCCGGCTGAGTTTCCTGTCTGTGAAATAGGGCCACTGTTTGAAAACAACAGTTTTTTCCCGGAGCGCACAAACACTGAGTTTGCATACGTTGAAGACAGGCGTACTATCTGGATGCGCGTGTGGGAGCGCGGGACAGGCGAAACTTTGGCCTGTGGCACCGGCACTTGCGCCACCGTTGTTGCCGCAATCTTGAACGGCTTGGTTGACGCCGGCGAAAAAATCACTGTGCATCTGCTTGGCGGAGATTTGGAGATTCAGTGGAGCGGCAACGAAAACGACAGCGTGTTTATGACTGGACCGGCAGAAACAGTCTTTTCCGGTGAAGTTGAAATATAAACCATCCGTCATACCGAACTTGTTTCGGGATCTTGTAATAGATGCTGAGTTGAAAGCCGCCGAAGGCTAACAAGTTCAGCATGACGTTAATTTGGAGGAATCATGAAAATAAATAAGAACTTTTTGGATTTGGAGGCAAGCTACCTCTTTTCTACAGTAAATAAAAAGACCCGCGAGTTTATAGCTTCGCACCCGGGTGCAGATGTGATTAAGCTTTCTATTGGCGACGTTACAAAGCCAATCTGTCCTGCTGTAATTGATGCAATGCACAAGGCGGTTGACGAAATGGCTGACGAGAAAACCTTCCGCGGCTATCCGCCGGAGCAGGGCTATGACTTTGTGCGCGAGAAGATTCTTGAGTGGGATTACACAAAACGTGGAATTGACCTTAAACTTGATGAGATTTTTCTTTCTGACGGTGCTAAATCAGACTGCGGAAACATCGGCGATATTTTTGCAACCGGCAACACTGTTGCAATCTGTGACCCGGTTTATCCTGTGTACATAGACACAAACGTTATGAACGGCCGCAAAAACAATATTATCATCATGCCGTGCTCGGCTGAGACAGGTTTTTTGCCGGAACTGCCGGAAGAGGGTGCGCCTGTTGCAGACATCATCTATCTCTGTTTTCCGAACAATCCGACAGGTGCGGTTGCGCCAAAGAGCTATCTTAAAAAATGGGTTGACTATGCAAACGCTCATCACAGTCTGATTCTTTTTGATTCTGCCTATGAGGCTTTTGTTACCGAGCCCGATGTGCCAAAGTCGATTTACGAAATTGAAGGCGCAAAGACCTGCTCAATTGAGCTTCGCTCATTCTCAAAGACTGCGGGCTTTACTGGTCTCCGCTGCGGCTACACTGTGGTGCCCCATGAGCTTGTTTTTGACGGCACAGAATTGAATGCGCTCTGGATGCGCCGCCAGTCTACAAAGTTCAACGGTGTTTCTTATATTACCCAGTGCGGTGCTGCTGCAATTTATTCAGAAGAAGGCCAGAAGCAGATTCAGGAAAATTTGAGCTTTTACCGCGAAAATGCGCGCCTTATTTTTGAAGGCGTAACTGCTGCCGGCTTCAAGGCTTTCGGTGGAAAGAACTCGCCTTACGTCTGGCTTCAGATTCCTGCCGGTTTTACAAGCTGGAGCTTTTTCGATGAACTGCTCGAAAAGTGTCAGGTTGTAGGAACTCCGGGAAGCGGCTTTGGCAGGAAAGGCGAGGGCTATCTGCGCTTAACCGGCTTCGGCAGCCGTGAACGCACAATAGAAGCAATCGGGCGGATCAAAAAGACTTTCGGCAAATAACAGCAGCCTAAATTAGAGAAAATACGTTTTCATGATGCCCTTGCCTTTAACATCAACTTGGGCAGATTCGTTGTAATCGAATGCGTGTCTTGTATAAAGGTAGGTCGGTTCCGAGACGTGAATGCGCATCGGCTCGCCTGTGCTTTCCATGCGGCTTGCCACATTTACGGTGTCGCCCCAGACATCGTAAATGAACTTTGTTTTGCCGATTATGCCCGCCACAAGCTCGCCTGTGTTTATTCCGATTCGGATCTGTATCTGCACAGGAAACAGTTTGTTGAACTTCCGCACGTCTTCCAAAAGACCCTGTGCAAAGCGGCACATCTTTTCAGCACCATCGTTCGCAGCATCTTCTGTAAGCCCTGATGCTGCCATATAGGCATCACCGATTGTCTTGATTTTTTCGATGCCTTCTTTTTCAGCACGCTCGTCAAAAAGCGATATTATCTTGTTGAGCATTCTTACAGTCTGTTCTGCGCTCATTGTGCTGCTCATCTTGGTAAAACCTACAATATCTGTGAACAGCACAGTTACATTCGGATATTTTCTCGAAATTGTGCGGCCGGGGTTCTCGGTCAGTTCGCGCGCAATATCTTCAGGCAGAATGTTCAAAAGCAGCCGTTCGGCCTTTTCGTTTGCAATGCGCAGTTCGCTTGTACGCAGCTCAACAGTGCGCTCAAGCTCTTGCTGATATTGCTCCATCATTGCAATCTGCATTTGATGCGCCTTTTCGACCGCTTCGTTCATTTCTTGAATTGTAAAGACGTAAAGCACAATAGCCATGCCTACAATCGAAGTGTCTACAAAGGGAATGTCATGGATTACAAACTGAACGAATGTCGCCGCAAGGGGAATCAGCGTAAAAAGCAGAATCGGAATTCTAATCCGTCTTGTAAATCTTTTATAATACTGAAGAATACATGAAAGCTGCAAAAGCAGAATAATCAGCGGAATAATATAGGCGACAACCCGCCCCTGATGGCGGATATAGTTGTTTTCCCCGTCAAAAGTGTAATAAAACCCTGTAATCTGCGCTACTGTAAGGCAGATAAAGATTCCAGCCACAAAAAACTCTGAAACTGCGATTCTTTTTGGCGGCTTCTTCAGCGAAGCTTCATTTATAAACAGCGTTTTAAGATAAATAGTAAACGAATACAGAATCATGCCCACAAAGAAGTGGTTGCAGAATTTTGCGATTCTTGCCGCCCACCATGCAATAGTTCCTGCTGTACCTACGTAAGTGCGGAAAAGAAGGTCAGAAATAAGCAGCATTGCAGAGCTTGTTTCCATGATAATAATCGCGATTTTTCTGGGTTTTGAGAGATTTCTTGTAAATGCAGTCATAAATGCCAGAATCCAGCAGATGCCCTGCATGACCAGCATTGTATTAGACAGAAATTGTTCTGAAAATTCCATAAGTGTTTCTAAATCTATTATATATTTGCAAATGCGTATTTGCAAGATTGAATTAAAACAGTGAAATGGGGATTTTGCATATTTCTGTTTCCTGCACAACACTTTTTTTCATGCAAATTATTTTTTGCACTTGACATTTTTTTTTTGAAACTGTATAAAGAAAACATCAAACGGCAAAGAGGTCGCAGAACTGATGTTCCTGCGACCTTTTTTGTTTTAAACTGAATTTGGCAAAGGCGCTGTATTTTTTAAACCGGTGTACAACGGTTTGAGGAATGCGGCGTTTTTTGTTTTAAAGCTGAAACAGGAGATTTTTATGGACGAAGTAACACCAATTTTTGGCGAAAACGTTTTTAACGAAACAGTAATGAAGGCTCGGTTGCCAAAAGAAACTTTTAAGCAGCTGATGAAGACAATCAATGACGGAGAAAAACTTAATCCGGCAGTTGCCAATGTTGTTGCAAATGCCATGAAAGAATGGGCCTGCGAAAAAGGTGCAACTCATTTTACACATTGGTTTCAGCCTCTTACAGGCGTTACTGCCGAGAAACACGACAGTTTTATTCAGCCTTCAAGTGACGGAAAAGTAATCATGGAATTCAGCGGGAAGGAACTTGTTCAGGGTGAGCCTGATGCTTCTTCTTTCCCAAGCGGCGGCCTCCGCGCAACTTTTGAGGCACGAGGCTACACAGCATGGGATCCGACATCTTATGCTTTTATCAAAGACGGTACACTTTGTATTCCAACATGTTTCTGTTCTTATACAGGCGAAGCTCTCGACAAAAAGACACCGCTTTTAAGATCTATGGAAGCCCTGAGCAAACAGGCTGTCCGTGTCTTGAAACTGTTCGGCAACAAAGACGTAACATCTGTTAAGACAACAGTTGGACCAGAACAGGAATACTTCCTTGTAGATAAATCAGTTTACGATCAGCGTGAAGACTTGATTTTTACAGGCCGTACATTGTTCGGTGCAAAATCGCCGAAAGGTCAGGAACTTGAAGATCATTACTTTGGTATGATTAAGCCGCGCGTTCAGGAATTCATGAAAGACCTGAACCGTGAACTCTGGAAGCTTGGTATTCTTGCTAAGACAGAGCACAACGAAGTTGCTCCTGCTCAGCACGAACTTGCTCCAATTTTCAACACAACAAACCTTGCCTGTGACCACAATCAGCTCACAATGGAATTGATGAGAAAAATCGCTTCTAAACATGGAATGGTCTGTCTTCTGCATGAAAAACCATTCGCAGGCGTAAACGGAAGCGGTAAGCACAACAACTGGTCAATCAGTACAAACACAGGAAAGAATCTGCTTGACCCGGGCGCAACACCGGAAAGCAATGCACAGTTTCTTTTGTTCTTGTGTGCTGTAATTAAGGCAGTTGATGAACATCAGGATCTGCTCCGCATTTCAGTCGGTACAGCCGGAAACGACCACCGTCTTGGAGCAAACGAAGCGCCTCCAGCAATTATATCTATGTTCCTTGGTGATGAACTTTCAGCAATTCTTGATTGTCTTGAACAGGGCAAACCTTACGGTGCACATGAAAAACAGAAGATGGAAATAGGTGTAACTGTTCTTCCTGAATTCAAAAAGGATACAACAGACCGCAACAGAACTTCACCATTTGCATTCACAGGAAACAAATTTGAATTCCGTTCTCTTGGTTCAAGTGATTCAATTGCATGTGCAAACAT
>CADBUT010000053.1 GCA_902797925.1 uncultured Spirochaetaceae bacterium | reverse complement strand
TTATAAGCGGTCACTGGGATTTTTCTAACCAGAATGCGGAAGAACTGTTGCAGAAGCTCGGCAATGCGGGCGTAAACACGATTGATTTGATAAACATGCTTAAAGATGACGGCATCTCTTATGGCGACGCGTTTTTCGTTACAGACCATCACTGGCGGCCAGAAACTGGTGTTTGGGCAACTGGCAAGATTGCAGAATGGCTCAACAAGAATGCCGGCCTTGATTGCGATGTGCAGCTCTACAAAAGCGAAAACTATGACAAAAAAGTCTATCACGAATGGTTTCTCGGCTCTTACGGCAGAAAAGCCACGCTTGCAAGAACAAAGCCTGATGATATATCCATTCTTTATCCCAAAAAGCCTGTGCAATTTCATTATGTTAATCCTTCCGTTCCTTGCGACAGAACCGGCGGCTTTGATGTGATTTATCACTATGAGAATATTGAGCCGAAAGATTATTATTTTCAGAATTCGGTTGGCGCTTATCTGAATAACAAATATGCGGCGTTTATTGATAATCTTGATGAAAATGCAAAAGGCAAGGTGCTTGTTGTCGGCGATTCGTTCTTGATTCTTGTCGCGCCGTTTCGTGCAGAGACCGTTAAGCGCGTTGAATATTTGTCGCTTGACTATTTTGACGGCAGCCTTGAATCATACATAAAGCAAAACGGCCCTTATGATGCTTGTTTCGTGCTTTTCTACACAGGCGATTTGACAGATTCCCTAGACTTTACGTCACATCACGATATGTTCGACTTTCGATAATTTTTCGCAAGAGTTTTATCTTCTATTGAAGTTTATTCGGCGAAAGGTGTCGGAGTTTTTGTGTGTTGTGCATGGGTGCACGTTAGCGATAAGTGCGGTCATGTGCAAAACAGAGCAAGAATTTTATTTTATCATGCATCAAATATTTTAACTCCAAGGCAAACAGTTTTTATTTCTATTGAATCAATTAACTTAATGGTCAGGCATAACCATTTGTCATTAAACTCTCTAGTTCCACCGCCTTTGAAAGTTATATTGTTATTTTTTAGTATTTTTTGTTTAGTCAAATCTATTAATTCATCTTCTGAAGTTACAAAAATATTATCAATAATATTCTCGTCCCATTGTCCAATGTAAGAAATTGACATAAAGTTTTCACATATTATTTTATAGCGCTTTTCAAGTTCGATAGTGATTTCAATATTTGTATAATCAATGTTTATCGATTCCAAAGAATAATCTCTAAAACATAAATTATTTTCAAACTCCATTTTACTCTCCATTAGATGCTGTCTTGAATCTTTTATTAAGAATAATTTGTTTTCAGTGGAATATCAAATAAAAATTGTTCATTCGGTGTTAATGTTCTGCAATAACCCCAAGATTGTTTCGCGCATACAAGCTTTTGCTGTTTTCAGCTGTTATACGGAATGGCTATCACGAATGTGGTCAGCTGATTTTCTGTAGAAACTGAAATTGACCAGCCGTGCGATTCGATTATGCTCTTTACGATTGAAAGACCAAGCCCTGTGCCTTTTTCTCGGCGCGAGTTGCTGCCCCTGAAGAACGGGTCAAAAATAAAAGGAATATCCTTTTCTTGAATGAGCGCTCCAGTGTTGCTGATTTTTATCTCGATTTTTTCGTCTTGAGAAGAATGTTCTGCTTCAAAGAAGATTTCGCCGCCTTTTTCTGAATAGCGGAGCGCGTTGCTCGAAAGGTTTTCAAGCGCCCTTATAAGCAGTTTCTCGTCAAATGCGGCGAGCGCGTCTTCTTCTGTGTTTACGGCTGTGCGCACATTTCTTTCAAGCAGGTTGCCGTCTGATTCAAGCCGCCGCGCAAAATCTCTTAAGAAAGGCGTGATTTTGTGCATTTCAAGGTTCTGCCGCCACTCGCCCGAATCAACTTTGACAAAATTGATAAGCTCATCAACCATGTCTTCAAGCTGCTCAATCTTGTTGCGTATAATCTCAATTGATTTCTGCTTTTCTTCGTGGTCTGTCACAACTCCGTCAGTCAGTGCTTCGGTGTAGCCTTTTATAAGCGCAATCGGCGTGCGCAAGTCGTGGCTTATGCCCATAATAAGCCTTGTGCGGCGCAGGTTGTCTTCTTTTAGCGCAAGCCGCATCTTGTTCAGGCTTTCTGTCAGCGAAGTGATTTCGTTGCTGCCTTTTATGCTGATCGGGTCGTCAAGGTTGCCGAGCGTTATCTGCTTCGTCGCCTTTTCGAGCATCGTAATCGAATGTGTAATTGAGCGGCTTATCAGCGAAAGCATTACCGAACAAAAGATAATCAATATGCCGAAAACTTCAACAATTATCCAATAGAACGACATAAAAAAATTGGGCTTATGAATTGCCTTGCGCGGAATGCGCGTTATGACGAAAAGCTCTGTCGTTTGTCCGCCAGTTTGTCTGGCGGCGTGCTTTTCATTTTCAGCTTGTGAAGCGCTTGTTTCGTCTTTGCTGTTTGCAGCCCTGTATGAATTTGGCGTTTCAAGCTGATAATAGAACGCCCGGCTGGTTGAATGAACCAG
>CADBUT010000052.1 GCA_902797925.1 uncultured Spirochaetaceae bacterium | reverse complement strand
GCAGGCGGTTTCAGAGATTGTGCTTTAATGCCGGCTTTTCTGATGTCACTTTGGCATTACTGAAAATTTTACTAAACAAAAAATTGTACAATAAACAAAACAATGTTAGAATAATACTGTTATTTGTGAATTGTTCTTAATGAACACCGTATATTTTTTATAGGATCAACGAGAGTTTATATGGATTTTCAGAAATTTGTAGACGGTTTTAAATCTATGACTTGTGTTATCTCTGTAGAAATACTTGATGACGGATCATACGGAGCTATAAGAATCGTAACAGGAAACAAACCATACATTGCTTCTATCGAACAAGTAAATCCTGATGCACCGCAGATGCTCACAAATAAATTTATTCCAAACCTGGAATATCAGAATTATTTTCCTAAAGACTTGAATTTTGAGGATTTCTGTTACCGCTGTGCAGTTTTAAAAGAGCCGCTGCACACTTATATTCACCCTGACCGTTATGATTTCTGGTTCAATCTGTTTATGCTGCCAATTGATGCAGGCGACGAACACATCGGCTACTGTACCTACACGCAGGAACTTTCTCAGAAGCCTGAAACTGAAAAAATGTCGAATATTTCATACGAGGCTGCATCTGCTGTACTTAATGCCTGCATTAAGCTCCGTGGAACAGATAACTTTGAAAAATCTATGGGCGATGTCCTTAAAGATATCCGCGAAGAGTGCGATGCAAATTACGGCTGCATTCTTATGATAGACTTTTTCACCAGCAAGTATTCGATTTTGTGTGAAGCAGTTAAAGACCCGAATGATCCGACGACGTTTAAAGAAAACTGGCTGACGGATGATTTCTATGAAATCGTAGATACTTGGGAAGACTGCATCGCCGGAAGCAACTGTCTTATCATTAAAAATGACCATGATATGGAATTCTTACGCGAGCACAATCCGCGCTGGTATGAGTCATTGAAAGCGTCACAAGTCAAAAGCCTCCTGCTTTTCCCTTTGAAAAACGGCTGTGAGCTTTTGGGCTATCTCTGGTTTACAAATTTTGACACAAAGAATGCTGTCCGGCTGAAAGAAACTTTTGAGCTTGTGTCATATTTTCTTGCTTCAGAAATTTCGAATTATCAGCTTTTTGACAGATTCCGCATTATAAGCACCATTGATATGCTGACCGGTGTTTTTAACCGCAATGAAATGAACGAGCGTGTTACACAACTCAGTCTGGACACAAACCCGAACAGAAAAAACATCGGGGTAATCTTTGCGGACTTGAACGGTCTTAAAAGAATAAACGACGACCAGGGACACTCTGCAGGTGACGTGCTGCTCAAAGACGCTGCAAAACTTCTTAAAGAAGTCTTTCCTAATGATGAGATTTTCCGTGCGGGCGGTGACGAATTCATGGTGCTTGCACGTGACACATCAGAAGAAATTCTTAATGAAAAAGCTGCTGAACTGAAACAGAAAATGAAACTTACAGAGAGCGTGCGCTTTGCAATCGGCACATACTTTGACAAGGAATGCAACAACATTCATCTTGCCATGAAAATTGCTGACGGCCGCATGTACGAGGATAAAAAGCTTTTCTATGAAAAGCACCCTGAATTGCGCCGTTCCTCTGAAAGAACTATAAGGTGAGTTTCTAGAAAAAATTCATTGCCATTGCCGGACTTGATACGGCAATCTGTAAATAGCCCAAACTTCGAGTTTTAATAGATTATCAGGTCACGCCCGATAATGACATAAGCGCAAAAAAAGCCGGCTCCGTAAAACAGAACCGGCTTTTCTGTATTTCTTGAAAGTTATTCTGAAAAATCTGAATTACAAAGAAGAAATGGATTCGTAGCCGTTGTCTTTCAGCACTTTAAGACCGGCATCAGGGTCTTCAACCTTAAAAATGATTACTGTGCTGTCTTCGGTCATTTCAAACGAAGCATAAAGATATTCAATATTTATGCTGTTTTTCTGAAAAAGCACCATCACATCATGAAGGCTGCCTACCTGATCTGGAATCTTAACAGCGAGAACATCAGTTGTTCTTGTCGTAAAATTGGCTTTTTTAAGAACTTCAAGAGTGCGTTCAGAATCGCTTGTAATAAGGCGCAGAATGCCGAAATCAGCGGTGTCTGCAATTGAAATAGCACGCAGATTTACACCGGCTTCTTTCAATACACGGGTAACTTCAGCAATGCGGCCTGTTGAGTTTTCCAAAAAAATTGATATTTGCTTCATTTTCATAGCACACCTCTCTTTTATTAAACGTGTTCGGAAACATAAGCTTTCCGAACACGAACTTTAGTAAACCGCAATTTTGCAAGGCTTTAGCCTGAAAAATTGCTGATCTGTTCGAAAACTAACCGAGTTTTCGAACAGATCGATTTATTGTAAGTCTAAAGCTTGCGTTTGTCGATAACACGCTTTGATTTTCCGGTAAAACGCTCGATTGTTTTCGGTTCAACGAGTTTTATCTTTAAGTGAATTCCAAGCTTGCTCTTCATTACATTATCGATATTAGAGCGGAGCGCTTCAAGGTTCTTAGTCTCATCGCTGAATGCTTCTGAGCTGACTTCAACCTGAAGTTCTGCCTCGTCAAGATGGGTCTTTGGATTGCGGTCAACTGTAATAAGGTAGTTCGGTTCAACACCTTTTATGCCGACGAGAGCATTTTCAATCTGACTTGGGAACACATTTACACCGCGGATAATCATCATGTCGTCTGTTCTGCCGAACAGGCGGTGAATTCTGCGGGTTGTGCGTCCGCATGAACATTCATCATCTATAATGAACGTGATGTCTCTTGTGCGGTAACGGATAAGCGGAGTACCCTGCTTTGTAAGCGTTGTAAATACCAGCTCGCCTTTCTCGCCGTCCGGCACAGGTTCACCTGTTTCAGGGTTGATAATTTCAGGATAGAACATATCTTCATTTACGTGCATACCATACTGTGCTTCACATTCACATGCTACGCCCGGGCCTGTAATTTCAGTAAGACCGTAAATGTCGTAGGCCTTAATACCCCACTCTTCCTCGATTTTCTGTCTCATGCCTTCTGACCACGGCTCTGCACCGAAAATGCCGGCGCGGACATTCAAGGCCTTTAAGTCAATGCCGAGTTCTTTTGCACGTTCAGCCATATAAAGCGCATAAGACGGCGTGCATGTAAAAACCGAAGACTTAAAATCGCGGAGCATAGCCAGCTGCTTTTCTGTGTTTCCTGAAGAAATCGGAACTATAGTCGCACCAAGCTTGCGTGTTCCGTGGTGAACGCCCATGCCGCCTGTAAAAAGACCGTAGCCGTATGCATTCTGAATCGTATCATTTTTGCATGCGCCTGCACCGGCAAGAGAGCGTGCCATGGCTTCTGCCCAGTCATTCAAGTCGCTGTCTGTGTAGGCGTCTACAACAGGTGTGCCTGTTGTGCCTGATGACATATGAACTTCAACAATTTCAGACTGAGGAACTGCAAGCAGTCCGTAAGGATAAGTTTCGCGCAAATCACTTTTTGTAGTAAACGGCAGTTTTGCAATATCAGCAATACAAGTAATATCGGAAGGTTTAACACCGGCGGCGTCAAACTTCTGCCTGTAAAAAGGAACAGCATTATATACATGCTCTACAAGGTTTTTCAGCCGTGCAAATTGCAGTCTTTTTCGTGCTGCTCTGTCCATACATTCTAATTCTGGATTCCAAATCATAATGTGATTATACTATACTTTTTTTCAATTTCATACAATAAAAAAAGCGAAGCCCATTGTGCACGGACTCCGCTTTTTTTTCAAACATCAGTTTTGAAATTACTTAAGTTTAGCAAGAATTTTGTCAGCAAAGAACGAATCGAAGTTGTCGCGGTTTATGCCTGTAACAATTTCACCGTCAATTTTCATGTTGACGCCGCCCGAGGCACACTGACCGAGACAAATAGAACCAGTCAGCGTAACTTTGTCTTCAAGGTTTTCAGCCTTGATTTTTTCTTTAAGCATTTCAACTATAGGTTTTGAGCCTTTTACGTGGCAAGAACTTCCCATGCATACTGCAATTGTCATTTTTTCCTCCAGAGTTCCTCTATTTTAGAAAGGCTTCTTCACGATTTCCGTGTTGCCGTGCGTATAAGTCGGCAGCAGCTTCGGAGAAACTGCATCGCCCTTGATTCCGGCGGCAGCGCGTTCTTTTTCAAAATCCTTTACATGCTGAAGGCTCAATTTTGAAGGCATCTTGATGTCTTTGAAAAGCTTTCCGGCTTCAATTCCGGCTTCGCGGCCGAAAACAACAACGTCGAGAAGGCTGTTGCCCATCAAGCGGTTTGTTCCGTGAACGCCGCCAGAAGCTTCGCCTGCAACAAGCAGGTTGCCCACGTTTGTGTGGCAAGTCTTGTCGATTTCTACGCCGCCGTTCTGATAATGCAGTGTCGGGTAAACGAGAATCGGGTCTTTTCTGATGTCGATGCCGTATTTGCCGAACATGCGGAGCATTGCAGGAATGCGCTTTTCGATTGTGCCTTCGCCGTGGATTTTTTCAATCATCGGAGTATCAAGCCAGACACCTTCAGAAATATCTGTCTTGAT
>CADBUT010000051.1 GCA_902797925.1 uncultured Spirochaetaceae bacterium | reverse complement strand
CTTATTGCAAACTGGCCGGCTTCTGCATGGCGCCGCGAAGATTTTGAAGTTTTTTCTTGGGAACAGTTTCCGAGCGTTCTTTTCTTTGATACGAAGAACTATTATATACAAGACCTTATGTTCAAGCGGCTTGCATTTTTTGTGGAAAAAGCTGGCTACGCCGGCAAGCTCGTGTCTGATTCAGTTATGAAAAATCAGCACGGCTTTAACGCTCACGACTACCGAGCCGAAAGCCTTGCAAACTTTTTTGAACTTGCAAGAGTGAATAATTTTCCTTTAAACGAATATGAGATAATGCTCCGCGATATTCTTATAGGACATGGAATTATCACAGTGCGCAACGACGGCTCTTATAGCGCAGGGCTTGGCGCATTGGTTTCTATCTCTCAAGAATCAAGCAATTATCTCAGGTGGAAATTTATAGCCCATGAAGGGCTTCACTGCATATATTTTACGAATTCTGATTTCAGACATGAAGTCTCAAATGTTTTTGCGCAGTGTGACAGAACAAGCCTTGAATTTCTGCTTAAATATTTCAGCGTTACGCCTTCGCTCAATTATGATATTAAGGATACTTATCTGATTGAAAACGAATTTATGGCTTATCTTTTGCAGCAGCAGCTTAGCGAAGTTGCTGATTATTTCACGAAGATTCTGGCGACAAAGCGCACTATAAACGAAAAATGCCCTGATCTTGTTAATTATGTAATTGAAACAGATGGCAGGGCTTTTTATGAAGCCGCCGTCAAGCTTGACAGCTATCTTGCTGAAAAATGGGGCTTTGCTGCCGGACGTGTCTGGCTTGTGCGTACTTCTAGATTAAACAAATAGTAACGGTTTATTTCTTGTAAAGATGCTTTTGCAATGCCTGAAATGTCTGGTCGCTTATATCGTGCTCAACTTTACAGGCGTCAGCTCTTGCCGTCTTTTCGTCTACACCGATGTCAACTAAGATTTTGGTCAAAACCTTGTGGCGTGTGTAAATTCTTTCTGCAATCTCAAGACCTTTATCTGTTAGAGAAATTCTGTCAGATTCGTCAAAAAGAATATAGCCGTTTTCGCGCAGGCGCTTCATTGCATAGCTGACGCTTGGTCTTGTTACGCCTAATTCTGTTGCAACATCTATTGAACGGACGTAGCCGTTTTTCTCTTTAAGCATGAGTATTGATTCAAGATAATCTTCTGCTGATTCAAGTATTTGCATTGTCTGCTCTCCTGATGAATATTGTCAGTGTCAGTTAGTCTTAACAGCATAACATAAAGCGCCTGTTTTTGCAAATAATAATTGGAAGAGTACAAGGAGATAAAATCTTGCTCTGTACAGCATAATCCCTCAAAATCTCAAGCTAAAAACCTCTTCTTGATGGTTTACAATATAAAAACTTTAGTTTTACTAGAAAAACTTTAGTAAAACTGAAGAATAATGCAGTAAAACAATTGAACAATATGATTATTTTCAATATACTCCTATCATCATCTCTTATGGGAGGTTTATGAATGGCAGGAAAGCCAATTATTAACGTAGAAAAGTGTAAGGGTTGCGGCCTTTGTCTCCGCGCTTGCCCCAAGAAAATTCTTGAAATGTCAAAAGACACAAACGGTCAGGGTGTTCATTATCCTGTCTGCAAGGATGAAGGTTCATGCATTGCATGTGCTTTCTGTGCAACTATGTGCCCTGACTGCGCTATTGAAATCGAAAAAAATTAAGGACGTAGGGTAGAACTATGAGCAAGAAAATATTGATGAAAGGAAACGAAGCAATCGGCGAATCAGCTGTTCTTTGCGGCTGCCGCTATTACTTTGCTTATCCTATTACACCGCAGAACGAAATTCCGGCTTATCTTTCAAAGAGAATGCCTGAAGTCGGCGGAACTTTTTTGCAGGCTGAATCTGAACTCGCTGCAATCAATATGGTTATGGGTGCATCGGCTGCCGGTGCGCGTGTAATGACTTCTTCTTCTTCTCCTGGAATTTCTCTTAAACAGGAAGGAATCTCTTATTTGAGCGGTGCGCAGCTTCCGGCTGTTATCGTCAACATGATGCGCGGCGGCCCTGGTTTGGGCAACATTGCCGGCGCACAGGGCGATTATTTTCAGGCTACACGCGGCGGCGGAAACGGCGACTATCACGTTGTAGTTCTTGCACCTGGTACAGTTCAGGAACTTGCTGATTACACAGTTAAGGCTTTTGAAATTGCTGATAAATACCGCGTAGTCGTAATGCTTCTTGGCGACGGCTACCTCGGCCAGATGGCTGAACCTTGCGTTCTTCCTGAACCTATAAAGGAACTTCCTGCAAAGCCTTGGGCTTTGACCGGCAAGACAAAAGACAGAGAGGCGCACATCATCGCTTCGCTCAGACTTGCAAACGACGTTCAGCTCAACGACCACGTTAAGAACAAGCTTTTTGCTAACTACAAGGCAATCGCTGAAAACGAAGTGAAGTTCGAAAACTTTATGTGCGACGATGCTGACGTTGTTCTTTGCGGCTACGGCACAAGCGCCCGCGTCTGCAAGAAGGCTGTAAAGATTCTGCGCGAACAGGGCATCAAGGCCGGTCTTTTCAGACCGATTACATTGTGGCCTTTCCCTGAAGACGCTCTCGAAGCAGCTTGTGCAAAGGCAAAGAAAGTTCTTACCGTAGAAATGAGCATGGGTCAGTTCTATCAGGACGTGCGCCTTTACAGCGGCAAGAAAAAGTCTGAATGTGATTTCTATGGCGAGCCGGGCGGAATCATTCCGAAGCTCGATGTTATTTTAGAGAAGGTTAAAAGTTATGTCTAAGATATATTCATTTCCTAAATCAATGAAGAACGTAAAGACCCACTACTGCGCTGGTTGCGGTCATGGAATCGTTCACAAGCTTATTGCACAAGTTATAGATGAAATGGGCATTCAGGAAGATGTTCTTCTTGTCGCTCCGGTAGGCTGCGCTGTTTTTGCGTATAATTATCTTGATGTTGATTCTGTCGAAGCTGCGCACGGCCGCGCACCGGCTGTTTCAACAGGTATGAAGCG
>CADBUT010000050.1 GCA_902797925.1 uncultured Spirochaetaceae bacterium | reverse complement strand
TGTGTATATACTTCATAAGGCATTGCTTTTAAGATTTTTGAAAGATGGCCGCCGAAAACCCAGCCGGTATAAGATTTGTCATAGTCTAAATTGCAATAAGCTTTATACCAATAGTCTGTAATTCCGTCTATTGTGTCTTTTCCTTTTGTTTTTTCGTCATAAATTATAACAAGATGACCATAAGGAATTGAAGCGACTATTTCATCTGATTCCAGCGATTTTTTCATCTGAAGGTCGCTGCCGTCAGCGGTTAAAGCAACGGCATATGCTTCATAAAATGTTTTGGACTGTTCTTCTTGTGGCTCTTCTGGCTCGGCTTCTGTTGTTGCAGAAACGTCGTCTTGTGCAAGTGCGTCTGCCGGTGTTGCAGCCGCTTCAACAGCAGCCGGCTCTGCATTTGCGGCTTCGTTTTCAGCTGTGTCTGTTTGGGTGCTGTTTTTCTGGCAGCCCGCCAAAAAAAGCAAAGCGAATAATAAAAAGCATAACTTTCTCATAGATTATCTCCATTTATGAGGGCAGTGTACAAAAAATGACAGTCTTGGTACACAAGCCGATTATTGCAGATTATCAGCAGGTTCTTAGGGCGGCAGCCCTAAGCCGTGCCGGAAAAGGAAAGGGTTTAAGGGAAAGGGAAAACCGCGCCTCGGATGAAGGGGTTTACCCTTTCCCTTTTAGCTCATATTCCGAGGGCGGCTTTTTCGTCTGGTGTGAGTTCGCGTGATTGGCCGGGCTGAAGATTCGGGTCTAGCTCAATAGGGCCTTCTTTGAGACGCTTGAGATAGACAACCTCGTTGCCAAGCTCCGCGAACATGCGCTTAACCTGATGGTATTTGCCTTCGTAGATTGTAAGGCGGCATTCGTTGCCGCTTTCAAAATCAAGCCCGGCGCTTTTTGAGGTGAAAGCTTCTTCGTTATGCTCGCGCGGTACTTCAATGCCGTTGCGGAATCTTTCTATATAGTCAGCTTTTTCCTGCTCGTTAAGCGTATCTCTAAGGCGTGCAAAATAAGTCTTCGGAATGTTCTGCTTGGGCGAAGTCAGCCGGTGCGTCAAGCTTCCGTCTGTGGTCAAAAGCAGCAGCCCTTCTGTGTCAATGTCTAGCCGCCCGATAAGGTGCAGGCTGCCGCCAAGAAAGCGGTGCTTGTATTCAGCTTTAAGCAAATCAAGCACAGTCTGGTGCTCGCCGTCTTTTGTTGAGCTTACGACATTGGCGGGCTTGTTCATCATAATGTAGACATGCTTCTGAAAGACAAGCGGCTCGCCGTCTACGGCAACCGTAGATTTTTCGGTGTCAACGTGAAAATCTGCGCTAGTCACGGCAACGCCGTCAACTGTTACCGCGCCTGAATGAAGCAGCTTTTTCGCGTCTTTTCTTGAGCCGTAGCCTGAAACAGCCAGAAGCTTGTCGATCCGTTCCGTCGCCATTACTTGCGCTCGTCAATCGGAATGTATTCGCGCGGCTGAAGGATGTTCTTGTAAGCCGGGCGGTAAATGCGGTTGCCGGCTACAACTTCCTCGATGCGGTGTGCAGACCAGCCCGCAATGCGCGAAATTGCAAATATCGGCGTGAAAAGCGAGCGCGGAATGTTGAGCATTGAATAGACAAAGCCCGAGAAGAGGTCTACGTTTGCGCAGATGCGCTTGTCGCTCTTCTTTACTTCGTGGAAAACATCTGGCGTAAGCTTTTCGATAAGGCAATAAAGGTTGAACTCTTCAAGGCAGCCTTTCTCTTTGGCAAGCAGCTCGGCTTTGCGCTTAAGCTGGCACGCGCGCGGGTCGCTTATCGTATAAACTGCATGGCCCATGCCGTAAACAAGACCTGAACCGTTTCCGGCTTCTTTGCGCAAGATTTTGCGCAGATAGTCGGCAACCTGCTTTTCGCTTGACCAGTCTTTTACGTTAGCCTTTATTTCGTCCATCATGCCCATAACCTGAAGGTTCGCGCCACCGTGGCGGCGGCCTTTAAGAGAGCCTACGCCGGCCGCAATTGCTGAATATGTGTCTGTGTCGGCAGATGAAACCACGTGAACCGTAAAGCTTGAGTTATTACCGCCGCCGTGCTCTGCATGAAGAATAAGCGCAAGGTCAAGCAGTTCTGCTTCAAGGCGCGTATACTGCGAGTCAAAGCGGATTAGCCGCAAAAAGTTTTCAGCCGTAGAAATTGACGGGTCTGAAAAGTGAATGTACATGCTCTGGCCGTCGTAGTAGCGGCGCTTTGCCTGATAAGCGTTTGAAACAAGGGCAGGAAAGCGCGCAATAAGCTCTATGCACTGGCGGATTACGTTTGCAACGCTCACGTCTTCCGGCGAATCGTCATAAGAATAGCTTGCAAGCACGCCGCGTGCAAGCTTGTTCATAATATCAGGCGACGGCGCTTTTAGAATCATGTCTTCTGTAAAGAAAGACGGAAGCTCGCGTCTGCTGCCGAGAAACTGGCGGAATTCTTCAAGCTGGTCTTTTGTCGGCAGTTCGCCAAAAATAAGCAGATATGCCGTCTGCTCAAAGCCAAACTGATTATGGGCTTCTGCATCTTTAATAAGCTGCTCTACGTCGTAGCCGCGGTAGTAAAGCTTGCCGGGCACGGCAACTTTCTGGCCGTCTTTCATTTCATAGCCGACAACATCACCAATCTGGGTCAAACCAACAAGAACACCGCGGCCGTCGCTGTAGCGTAAGCCGCGCTTTACGTCGTAAGCCTGATAAAGAGACTGGTCAATCGGGTCGTTGTGACAGGCAATATCTGACAACTTATTAATAAATGCTTTTTCACTGTAATCAGCCATTTCGCCACCTTGTTTACATAATTTTGCATTTTTATGCGAATTTTCGTTAATTTCAAGCATAATTATACAAAATATCGACATCGTAGGCAATACTCTGAATTAGCTTTTATGTAAAGTGATGGTTTAAAATGTTTGGCCGAGGGGAATCCGCTACGTCGTGTCTGTCGGACTGCTCGGCGCGGGTAATTGGAAATTAGACTCGCATTCGCTCGCACCCGCGAGGCAGTCCGCATCCACGCCTTCGCTACTTCCCCTCGGCCAAGATTCAATGCATTACAGACCGCCAACAAAATAACTGAAAATGAAATGCTTGAAAAATAGTGCGCAATGGAGTCGAAAATTCGTGCTGACCACAATTGCGAGCGTAGCGAGCACTCTTGTGGTCTAAGCACGGATTTCCGACGGAAATGGAGCACTATTTTTCAAAAGTATTGCAAGTTCGGGGTGACGCTTTTTTTTCAAGCTTGTTTTGACATGCTGTTTATGCTAATATGAGAACATGATTGAATTGACAAGCAAACAGCGCAAGGCTCTTGAGAAGATTGCGCATGACATTGAGCCGGTTGTAATCGTCGGTGCTGCCGGTGTTACAGACGGCGTTATAAAAATGGTGCAGACTTCGCTTGATGCGCACGAGCTGATAAAAATCAAGTTCAACGAATACAAAGACGAAAAAACTGAACTCACGCAGAAAATCTGTACCGAAACAGACGCAACTTTGGTGCGCATAATCGGCAACAGGGCAATTCTCTACAAGCAGGCAGAAAAGCCCGAAGACAGAAAGATTTCATTTTAACAGCCTTTCATGCCATGAAAATACGTCCGCACTTTTTAAAAAGGACAATGCAGTTTTTAACTCTGGTAAGCACGCTTTTTATCAGGAATGATTTGCTGACTTATGCGGCAGCCGGTTCTTACGGCTTTTTGTGTTCGCTCGTTCCGATAATAATGCTCATTGCCGGAATTCTCATCCGCTTTTTTAAGACGACGCCCGATGCATTCATCGATATGCTGAAACAGACTTCGATTATGCAGGCATTTGATTTGCAGAATGTTCTCGGTTCGATTTTTTCAGTAAAAAAGACCGGCATTTTCGAAATCATCATCACGGTGTTCATTCTGTGGATGGCAAGACGCTTCTTCAATTATTTGATGCGCGGTTTCAGGCAGATTTTCCGTGATGCCGTGCCGCAAAAGCCGCTGATCGGCGGAATTATCACGTTTACGTCTGAAGTGCTGCTTGTTCTTGGCGTTGCGCTTCTGGTGTTTGTGCTGAACATTTTTCAGGCTTTCATCAATATTACGGGGCTTGTGACTTATGTGCCGTGGTTCTTAAAAAAGTCCGGCGACCTTTTCTTGAGCATCGCGCCGGTTGCGATGATGTTCATTGTAATTACGCTTTTCTATCATTTTGTGCCTGGCAGCAAGCCTAAATTCAGATATTGCGCAATTTCAGCTGCTTTCTGCACGTTTTCATTCTGGATTTTTGACGTTTTCTTTCATCTGTTTCTGAATATGGGCCGCTACAACATTGTCTACGGTGTTTTGAGCAATTTGATTGTGCTTATGCTTGAAGTTTATGTGTTCTTCATGCTGCTTCTGTTTTTTGCTGAATGTATTTTTGTAAGGCAATTTTACGAGATTTTGAGCTTTGAGCAGCTTTATCTTCTTCCGCCTGAAAATGCCAGAAATCCGGCTGATGTGTTTACAAGAATCATCTTTAAAGAGCCTGAATCTGTGCTTGATGCCGAAGTGATGCAGCTTGAAAAAGGGCAGACTGTTTTTGAGAGCGGCACAAGAAGTGGCTGCATTTATTATGTGGCTTCGGGCACAATTTCATACTTTGAGAACAACCATATCGAATATTATTCAGCCGGAACTTTTTTTGGCGAAATTGACTGTCTGACTAAGCGAAAGCGCAACAGCGCGGCTGTGGCAGAAAGTGATTCAAAGGTCTTCTGCATTCCAGATGAAACTTTCCGGGTCTTGCTCGACTTCAGCTCTGACTCAAACAAGAAGATGGTTGAAACAATGAACGCCTTTTACAGCCGCGCCAGCAACAGCGCCGAGTAGGAGAGACCGGTGCACACGCTTTAAGCTGGTGCCACACCGCGCGCCGTGCAATTTGCTATTTTTCGCTTTTCTTGCTGTTCTGCCAGAATGTTTCAAGCTCGTCTGTCGAACAGTCTTTTACGCTCTTGCCAATTGATTTTGCCTGCGCCTCAACTGCGCTAAAACGGCGATAAAACTTCATGTTTGAGCTTTCCATTGCTGTGTTCGGATCAATCTTAAGGTGGCGCGCAATGTTCACTACGCATGTAAGCACGTCGCCGAGCTCTTCTTCAACATGCTTGTGGAGCTTTTCCTTTTTGGCAGCATCGCTTTCAGCGCTTTCAATTTTGGCGGCATCTTTTAATTCAGCCAGCTCTTCGTCAAGCTTTTCAAAAGCGCCGCCTGCATTTTCCCAGTCAAAGCCTGCTTTTGCGGCCTTTTTGTGCATTTTATAAGACTTAAGCAGCGGCGGAAAACCTTTCGGCACTTCGTCCAAAATGCTTTTTTCGCCGCCTCTGTTTTCTACGCCGCGCTTGATTGCGTCCCATTGGGTTAAAACCTGCTCGGCAGTTTTTGCACCGCCTTCAAGTGCATTCTTCTGTCCTTCAGAATTCGGAAAGACGTGCGGATGGCGGCGGATGATTTTGTCAGAAACTTCGTTGAGCACGTCGGCAGCCGTAAAATTGCCGAGCTGCTCGTTCATGTATGTAATCATCGCCGTGTTGAGGAACACGTCGCCGAGTTCTTCTTTTACGTGCGGCGTGTCGTTCTGCGTGATTGCGTCAACCGCTTCAAAAGTTTCTTCTATTAAATCGCTCCGCATCGTAAGCGGCGTCTGTTCTCTGTCCCACGGGCAGCCGTCCGGGGCGCGCAGCTTCTGTATAATCGAATAAAGCCTACCGAAGGCTTCTTTTGTGTCTTTGTCGCTCATGTCTTGAAGTTTACACACACGTCCGTTTTTATACAAGCCCGCCTGCGTGCCGGGTGGAGCGTTAGGAGTGCAGACACTTTTCTGTAGATTATGTTTTGTGAGTTGTTTGTGACTGCCGGGAAGTTTCCGGCAGTCAGCGTTTTGAATGGAATGAAACCGTTTATTGGAAAGATTTCATGATATTTTTAATTGCAGCGTCACCGTCTAAAGTTGTAACAATAATTGACAGAAAATAATTATCCTGTTCGCGGGAAAAATACTTTTGAGTCAGAGTCATTCCGTTTACAGTTGATGTTGCAGCAAATGTGACATATTCCTTGCCTGCAATTTTTTCTTTTGAAAGATCGCTGATTTCGTATTTAATGTTTTTGAGAGCAAGCAGCTTGTTTTTCATATTGGTCATGTGCTGCTCTGTAGTCATATCCGCAACAGCTTCTTTGCAAATTACCATTACGTTTTCGTTTGTTTCAATATTATTTGCAATTACAAGTGTTGTCGTGTCCTGAGCCTGATGTACTGGAATTTTATCAGTGTCATACTTAGTCCAGCCGTTCTGCAGTTTGAATTTCAAATTAAAAAAGCGGTTGGTGTATACATTGTTATTCCATGAACCTGTTAAATCTGATTTGTCAGATGCTTTGTTTTCTTGTGCAGCAGCGATTACTGATACACACAAAAGAATCGTAAAAACAACTAAATATTTTTTCATATTCCTTCCTTTTGCACTGCATCAACTTGTCTAAAGACATTCCGTTTGAGTGCTTATAATACTTTTGCACATTTATTCCTAAATTTCAAGAATTTTTTTTAAGCTTTCATTTTTTCCGGCTGAAGTATTTTAATGCAGAGAGAAATTATTGAAAGCGGTAAAATAATTTCTTGCGGTTTCAATTTTATGGGGCTATAATACATGAAATAGATTTTATGCATACACTACGGAGGAAAGTATGGCATCAAAGAACAAATCATCTTTAGGAATGTTGATTTTGCAGATTGCTTTAGGCTGCTTTTTGCTGGCTTTTGGTATTCTGACTCTTCAGCTCGACAAAGGCATTTTGGGCAAGCTTCAGGCTGGCGTTACAGGAAACGAAGTTGCAATTGCTGTTAATCAG
>CADBUT010000049.1 GCA_902797925.1 uncultured Spirochaetaceae bacterium | reverse complement strand
GCAGTTGATGCTGTTTCTTCGGCAACACCGCTTGCAATCGGCAGAAATTTAGCTTCTGTATCAGATATGTTTTTCGGCACAACAGGCGGCTGTATAGGCGAGACAAGCGCGCTGCTGATATTGCTCGCTTTTGTTTATCTTGTATGCACAAAGATAATTGACTGGCGCACGCCTGTTGCAATGGTTGCCACAACCGTTCTTTACGGCTGGCTTTTTACAGGTTCATACGGCCTGGGTTCTGGCGACGCGCTTTTTGAGCTGTTGTCAGGCGGCCTTCTTTTTGGTGCTGTGTTCATGGCTACAGACTACGCCACAAGCCCTGTAACAAAGAAGGGCAGGCTGCTTTTCGGTTTCGGCTGCGGTCTTATTACAGCGATTATCCGTCAGTTCAGCGGCTACCCGGAAGGCGTTATGTTCAGCATTCTTATAATGAACGCTACAGTGTCTTTCTTGAACAGGCTGAAAGGCCGCATTTACGGAACAGGCAGGGGAATAAAATGAAAGATATATTGAAGCTTGGGCTGATTTTGGCAGCTTTTTCAGTTGTTTCATGCGTTTCGCTTGCACTTGTAAACAGCATAACTGCACCTAGAATTGCGGCATTGAAACTGTCTGGTTCTGCCGCCGCAATGAAACAGATTTTTCCTGAAGCTGCAAAATTTGAAGCGGTTGAAGCAGTCGCTTTAGAGCAGGGCGGTGATGTAACATTCCGCAGCGTAAGTCTTGCAAAAACTGAAGATGATACGCTTCTTGGTGCTGTTGTTGAGGCTGAAGGCCCGACTTATGACAGAGCTGCAATTCTTGTTGGTGTTGATACATCTTTTGCAGTTAAAGGCACGTCAATTCTGGAATTGTCTGATTCGCCTGGCTTTGGTCAAAGGGCGAAAGAAGGCGGCTACATGGACCAGTATAATGGAAAAACACCTTCAGACGCTTTTGTTGTGGGCGATGACATTGTTGCAATTTCCGGGGCATCAATTTCTTCTAAAGGAATTGCCGCAATTCTTAAGGCTGCGGTAAGCGAAGCACAGACTGTAATCGAGGAAAATTCAAAATGAAAGAGAAACTGAAAATATTTACGAACGGTCTTCTTGCAGAAAACCCTCTGCTTGTATTGATGATTGGTCTTTGCTCTTCGCTTGCAGTTACAACGAAACTGACAAACGGTCTCGGCATGGGGCTCGCAATGACGTTCGTTCTTGTTATGAGCGAAATCATCATAAGCGTGTTCCGCCGTTTAATACCAGACGCAATCCGCATTCCGATTTTCATTATCGTTATTGCGTCTTTCACCACGATTGTAGATTTGCTTATGCAGGCTTATCTTCCGTCGCTTTCAGAAGCAATGGGCGTGTTCATTCCGCTTATAGTTGTAAACTGCATTATCATGGGGCGTGTCGAATCGTTTGCCTCTAAGCAGCCGCCGTTCAATGCTGCGCTTGATGCGCTCGGCATGGGTCTTGGCTATACTTGGGTTTTGTGCGGCATTTCGTTTGTGCGCGAGCTTTTGGGCACGGGCACAATTCTTGGTGCAAGCGTAATTCCGGAAAGCTATTGCATTGCCTTTTTCAGCAAGGCAGCCGGCGGCTTCTTCGTTTTCGGTATGTTCATTGCAATTGCAAATGCGGTTAAGGCTGTTTTGGGAGGCAAAAAATGAGCGAACTTGGCAAGATTTTTATTTCATCATGGCTTGTTGACAATGTTGTTCTCATTCAGTTTCTGGCGCTTTGCCCGTTTATCGGAATGAGCAAAGATGTTTCAAAGGCAACCGGTATGGGCATTGCGACATCTTTCGTAATGATTCTGGCAACTGCCGTAACTTATCCGCTTTATCATTTTGTACTTGAACCCTTCGGGCTTACATTCTTGCAGACTTTGACGTTCATTCTGGTTATTGCAAGCCTTGTTCAGCTTGTTGAGTTTTATCTCAAGAAATCTGCGCCTGCGCTTTACAGCTCAATGGGCGTTTATCTTGCGCTGATTACAACGAACTGCGCAATTCTGGCTGTTACGCTCAACTGTATTTCAAAGCAGTACTCGTTTGTGGAATCTATCGTCTATGCGGTCGGCTCGGCCTGCGGCTTTTTGATGGCGCTTGTGCTTATGTCTGGCATACGCGAAAGAATTAAGATTGCTCCGATTCCGTCTTTCTTGAAAGGAACGCCGATTCTGTTTGTAGCGGCTTCTTTGATGTCGCTTGCTTTCGGCGGTTTTGCCGGTCTGATTAAATGAGGAGTTTCTAAGTGACTATAGTATATACAATTATCGTTGCGTTTGCGCTGGCTTTTGTGCTCGGCGTGCTGCTGGGCATTTTCAAGAAGTTTTTCTCTGTTCCTGTTGACCCGACTGTGGAAAAAATCCGTGCCGTTTTGTCAGGCGGAAACTGCGGCGGCTGCGGCTACCCGGGCTGCGACGGTTTTGCCGCCGCCTGCGCGAAAGGCCTTGCACCGGTTGACGGCTGTACGGCCGGCGGCGTTGCAACAGCTAAGAAAATCGCCGAAATAATGGGCCAGTCTGTTTCAGTTGAGCAGAAAGTTGCCGTTGTAGCTTGCGGCGGCTCAAAAGAACATTCTGCCGTCAAAGGCGAATACATCGGCATAAAGTCTTGCGCCGCCGCAAAGCAGAGCATAAACGGCACAAAGATGTGCGCCTGGGCGTGCATCGGCTTTGGCGACTGTGTGAATGTCTGCAAATTTAACGCTATTTCCATAAAAGAAGACGGCATTGCACATGTTGATGCCGCTAAATGCACAGGCTGTGGCGTTTGTGCAACAGTTTGTCCGCAAAAGCTTATTTCAAGGGTTTCTGCTTCGCAGAAAGGCGTTTTTGTAAACTGCTCGAACCGTTCGCAGAACAAGCCCGCCATAATCAAGAACTGCAAGAGCGGCTGCATAAAGTGCGGCAAATGCGAGCGCACGTGCACGCAAAAAGCCATTCACCTTGTAGACGGCTTGCCAGTGGTAGATTATGCGCTCTGCAATGCTTGCGGCGACTGCGTAACCGGCTGCCCGACAAAGGTTTTATCACTCCGCAACAGCTAAAAACCGCACTTTCGTCACCCTGAAATGTAACGTCACCCCGAACTTGTTTCGGGGTCTGCTCATAGACCGGTGGTTGAGCGTAGCCGAAACCACCGCGGGCATTGTGCACATCGCCGGTCACTTCGACTCCGCTCACCAAACTCCGCTCAGTGACCGTGGTACGACTTTGCACACATGTCTTGTTCGGGCTTGACCCGGACATCTTTCGGCTTTCCACCCGTTGCTGTCACCCCGAACTTGTTTCGGGGTCTGCTCAAAAAGCGGTGGTTGAGCGTAGTCGAAACCACCGTAAGCATTGTGCACATCGTCGGTCACTTCGACTCCGCTCAGTGACCGGCATGGCCTCGCCCACCAAACCCAGCTCAGTGACCAGTTTGGCACTTGCCATAGTCTTTTCGCTAGAAAGCGGCAATTACTTCGCCGGAAGGGTACTTTTCAGTAATAAAACTTCTTATTTTTCTGCTCTGCAAAGCTTTAATCAGCGCAATAATCCGCGGGTCGTTCTGACTGCCTT
>CADBUT010000048.1 GCA_902797925.1 uncultured Spirochaetaceae bacterium | reverse complement strand
GGAAACTTGCAGGGTTTGCCGAACAATCTATTTTTGGAGAACAATCCCAATCGCAAACCCGTTAGTCCGTCTTGAACCTGTCTACGTCTGCACCAAGCTGTGTGACGTTTGTGTCAAGCTCAACAACGCACTTGTCAAGCTTCTTGCCGTCTATCTCGACAATCTGCGCATTCTCTGACATTGCGGTAATGCTTTCGTTGACAGCTTCAACTGAATTTTTAAGTTTGTCCATTTCTTTAAGAACAAGCGTGCTGCCTTCCTGCACCTTAAGTGAAGCTTCGCGCACGTTTTCGGCAGTTTTGTCCATTTCTTGCAAAGAAGAAATGACGCTTCTTGAGTCTGAATTCTGCGTTTCAAGCGAAACCTTTACAGACTGAACGAGCGAGTCTGTCTGCTGAATGCGCGCCGAAACGCCGGAAAAAACGGTGCTTGATTCTTGAGAAGCCGCAACAATCTCTGCAATGCTGCCCTGTATGTTGTTGAGCTGTTCGCCAATTGTCTTTGACTGTCTTGAAGACGTCTCTGACAGTTTACGGATTTCGTCAGCAACTACGGCGAAACCTTTACCTGCATCACCGGCGTGTGCAGCCTCAATTGCGGCGTTCATCGCGAGCAGGTTCGTCTGGCTTGCAATGTTCGCAATCGCTGTGTTAGCTTCCTGCAGCATCTTAGACTGCTGCTCAATCTGCGCGATACGCTCGTTTACTTTCTGCTGCTTAGACATGCCGTTCTGGGCTTCCGTGTCAAGCTGTCCGAAAGATTCCGCCATGCGTTCCATTGAGTCGCTAATCTGCTCAATGCTCTTTACAAGCTGACCTACAGAAGAAGAAGAATCTCTTATGCTCTTTGTCTGCGAGCTGATCATTTCGTTCACGTTTGAAATGCTTGAAGCAACATCCTTTACAAAATCTGCGGTCTCGTCAAAGCCGCGCGACTGGTTTTGAATCTGTTCCTGTACAGTGCCGATGCTATGCCTGATGCTTGACATTGAATCAGAAACAGAAGCGACGCTTTCTTTCATGTCTTTTGAAACAACGTCAAGATTCGAGCTTGACGATTTAACCGTGCCCATCATGCCCTGCATTTTTTCCATGAACAAGTTGAAATAATTCACGATGTTGTGAATTGACTTGAAAGGCGTGTGAAGGTCTGTATCAAGGCGGCGCGTCAAATCAGCTTCGCCAGAAGCGATATTCTTTACGGTAACATGAACTTCTTCAAGCGGCTTGAACAAATTGTACATTGAATATGCAACAAGCAGCACGACCGACAGAATGAGAAAAACAGCGAAAGGTACGATTGAATTTACAAAAAATGCTTTCGGCGTAAGCGGCATAAAAAGCACAATCTGCCAGAGCAAAGAATCGATAGGCGCAATCAGATATTCGCCTTTCATGGTTGAGAAGAATTCAGTTTCTTTCGGGAAAAGATTCTCCGCACCTTCAAGCTCCGGCATTACGCTGGTAATCAGAATCTGCTTTTCCAGATCATCTTGATTTGTCGAAGCAGAAACCTTCTTGTCGGCGTTGTACATGTACATCGTAACGCCGCTATCAAGCGTCTTGTACATTGCAGTTATAAAATCGTTAAGCTCAACGCCAGTGCCGGTAATTCCTATCGGTTTGTGGTTTTTGTCAAAGACAAGAACGTCTATCCACATAAGGGTTTTCTTAAGACCGGTATCATAATTTACATAAAACTGAAACGGCAGTTTCGCATCGAGCGCATCTTGAAACCAGACATTGCCCGGATCGCTTTTATCCAAATCGTAGACAAATTCCATGTTTGAATAATATTTCAAGTCAACGTCTGAAATCCAGAAAGTTATATGAGAAGCAAAAGAATCCTGAAAAGTCTGAAATTCGCGGAAAGCATTATACCTTATCTCTCCGTCAGAAGGATTGGTCATATAATCAACCACAACAGGCGACTGCGCAAGCTGAAGCGAAAGCTTTTTTTCAGGCAGAAGACCGCTCTCCATTTCGAGAATCTTGGTGTACTTCATCTGCAACAAACTTGCATCAGCTTTTTTTCTGAACAGATAAATTGAGCTTGCGCAGATTGCCGCAAGCCCGATTACTACATAAGCAATAATAAAAATCAAAGTAAAATTATTTCTTGCTTTCATACTATGTTTTCCTATACCGAATAGTTTATCATCAGACAATGAAGTAATGCAACGAAAAACTACGGCAGGGCTATATAATCATTACGCTTTGATATGAAAGAAGTTCTGCTCTACATAAACACCGGTTGAGCCTTTTGTGTTTCTAAGCACTTTAAGTGAAACGCCGGGCACAATGCGACCCACAAGCCCATAAGACTTTAAAGGCTTCACTCATAATTTTCTCCATTCAACAAGTTTTTTATTTTTCGTACTTTCTTATAATTGAACAGACCGTAACCGCGTCTGCAAAATCAGACTCTGAAACGCCGGCAGCCCAGATATCAGGCATAACAATCTGCCTGTATGCTTCCAAAGCGTCTGCCGAAAACTCGTCCAAAATCACATAGGTGCGCGCATAATCAAAAACAGGCGGTGCAATACGCGCGTTCATCCAGTCTATAATCGTGTATTCAGATTTTTCGGAAATAGGTTCAGCAGCCGGAAGCATAATGTTCAGAAAGTGCATATCAAGGTGGCAGACACATTCTTTCATTTTGCCGGAAAGCCGCTCAATAACCGGGAGAATTTTTCCGCTGTCTTCACCGTCCATGCCGGTTGCGGCTGTATCGCGGAGATGCGGAATTTCAAGGTCTTTGATTTCAGCGCTGTGAACGGACTTGAATGCACGGGCGAGCAGCTTGTAGCCTTCAATTATTTGATACGCGCCTTCAGGCAACGGTTCGAAAGCTATGACAGTTTTTCCTGCAAGATTTTCCTGCACGCATCTGTTGATTTTGCTTTCAAGCATTTCACCGTCTACAAAATCCATTTTGATGACATGAGCGTCATCTGTATCATAATAGCGCACAGGACAAAGTCCCGCTTTGTTTATTTCGCCCTGCTGATGCTTCTCAAACGCAATCCATTCTGCGGGATATGAAGGTTTATAAACTTTGTAGGCAAATCCCTGATACAGAAAAACATCAGCCTGCGCTCCACGCCCAATCAATTTTTGTGTTCCGTCAAATGTCATTATGATTTTCCTCTTTGTTTCTTCTTTATCATCATTCTAAAGCATTATTTTTTTGAAGGTGCATTTCTTTCATGAAATGCAAAAAATCGTTCACGAAATGCAAAACAACATCAGACAGACGGAAAGTAATGCCCTTAAAGCCGCTTCTAATTCATATATTGCTTCTTCAAGTACCGGCAACACTTTTTGATTTTTCCCTTTATCGTCTTATATCCCAACCGCCGTCAAAATTAAGAAACGCCCTTACTTTTTCCTTAGCAAAGTTTAATCCGTTATCACTGTTTGTAAGAATGACGGCATACTTATTTTGCGCCGGATACAAAACAAACAGACTTTGTGCTCCAGGATTAATCCCTGAATGCCAGTATGTAATTTCACCATTATCAGCAGCTTCTACTGCAATTCCTAAACCCCAGGAATTCTTTTCATCAATTTGTACAGCCGGAATGAACATGCTGCAAAAGGCATTATCCGGAGACTTCTGTTTTTCCATGAGCTCATTACAAAAAAGCGACATATCTTTAGCGGTTGATTTTAATGAGTAGGCGCAATTCGGCTGTTTTGGAACAAGTTCATTTGTAACCGGAACATACAATTTAAGTGTAAAGCCCAATACGAACAGAACCGCTATAAAAACCGGAACACAGACATAAAAAAGCTTCTGCTTATTTCTTGTAACCAGCAGAGCTATTCCCATTATTGCAAAACAAATAACAGACAGAACAAGAACTTTAGACATAATCAAGAGCAAAACAGCTGCATTAATAATTCCTGCTGAAAAAAAAGCGGTAAGAAAAGCTGTGCGGAATTTATAAAACTTGTACCCTGTCAGTTTTCCTGTTACCGCTGAAATAAAAAGCAGCAGAGCAAAAGCCAAAACAAAAACTATTAGAGCATATAAAACAGCATTTCCAAAATTCATATACGGTGTAATTGTTTTTACATGTTCAAAAGTGCTGTTTTTCATTTTCAACGGCTCAAACACATAATGCGAGGCAGCCTGTTCAAAAGTCATTCCACCTGCATTTTCAATAACATTCTGTAAATAGATATAACCCACTCCGGAATAACGGAATTCTTTTCCAGGGTCAGAATATATTTTTTTGTCTATGCCTAATTCGTAGCTCGGCGAAAAACCCGCCGTATGACACAAAAGCTGTTTTAAAGTAATTTCATCAAGCCGCAAGTCTTCTGTAATCAGATTGGAAGACAGATATGGTTTGATTTTTTGATTCAGATTCAGCCTGCCTTCATCAACCATTGCCAAAGCAATATATGCCGCTACAGTTTTACCACAAGAGCCGAGTTCAAAGATTGTGTTCTCATCAGTTTCTTTGCCGTAATGGGAAAAATCCGCAGAAACATTTTGAAAGCAGACCGTCGAATAGTTTTTTATTCCATACTTTTCTTCAAGCGTCTGTTCTTTATTACATGAAACAGCCAAAACAGATATTATCAAAACTGACACAAACAGCGCGGACAAAAGCGCATATTTTCTGCTGAATTCTTTAATCATTGTATTCACTTTTTCACCGCTTTCCCAATTTTATAGAATATTTCTATAGACAGAATATCACGCATTTTGAAGCCAGCGCAATAACAAGACCGGCACACCCCGCTTTTGCGCTAAAAGCTTTTCAGCGGGCTGTGCCGATTTCTGCTACATACTAACCATAGGTATTGTATCACAGAACATCAAAAGATTTGCAGTGATTTTCTCATCGCTGGTGAGCGGGCGGAAAACTTTAGTTTCATAAAGTTCATCTAAAACCATCATTGCAACCGAAGATCCGATAAAGTTTGAGACAAAATCTACAATCACAATATCCTGAATCTGCGGCGGATACTGCTTTGCCTGAACCATTGCCTGATCCAAGGCATATTTTGCAAACTCGTCCAGCAGCTCTTTCTGCGGTGCAGGAATCTGATTATAGAATGCATCAGCCCGCTCCTGCACAATCATGATGTTGATTTTTCCGTCTTTTGAGATAAAACCACGCTCGCGCAGACGCTTGAACTTTTCTGCATTCGCCTTTGTGTCGCTGATAGCATTTGTAATTATCTCGTAAACACTCTCATAATCAGAGTTAAGATTGTTCTGCCAGCCGCCTTTTCTGCTGTCAAATCTTGAATCAACTGACCACGAATAGACACAAGGGTATTTCTGCGAATCGCGGGTCATTGAACCGCAGGCGGAATAATCTTTTCTGATTAATGTTGAATCGCCCTTATAGTCAGGATCCACAATTTTTGAATTAATTTCAACATTTACAAAATAATCGCCGCCGTCCAGGGTAGTAATTCTGTTTTTTGAAATATCCCTGTCTGTATGCAGAACGCACTTATTCACAATTGCATAGAATATTGCAGCCGCTTCAAAAAGCTCGCGGTTTCCGCCTGGAATATATACGTCTTTAATTGAAGCAGCAGCCTTGCGCACTTCAGGGACATATTTTTCTACAAGAAGCTTTGCAACTTTCTGCTTCATTCTGCGGATATTGTCCTCTGCTTCAAGCGAAATCTGCTTTGGTGAAAATCTTACATAAGTTGTGTAGCGCTTGCCTTTTGTTTCTGTCAGAAAACCATTTGCCACAAGAAGCTCAATTCTGTCTTCAAGGTAGACTGGCGTCATGCCAAGATCTTCCGCAATTTCCTGTACAGTTTTCGGGCTTTCATAAACGCTGTAAACAATATTCAGGCTAATTTTATCCTGAAGATAGAATTCAGGACCGCCGTTACTTCCTGGTACACCATTGTGACTGAATCCTAATGCTTTGACTGGCGAGAGGCCTAATTTTCCGATTTTTCTTTCCATAGTAAATCCTTCCTTTAGATCATTACGTGCTTTGTTCAAGTGCCACTTTACTGTACCGGCGGGAAGCTTATGTTCTTTTGCAATTTGAGCAATTGACTTCCCTTCGTAATAAAAGGAATAAACTATTTCGCGGCGGCTTGAAGATAAAAATCCGATCTCTTTGCGGAGCTTTCTGATTTCTTCTTCTGTTTCTCCCAAGTCATAGTCATCAAAGTAATGCATTTCAATTCCGTCAAGCATATCAAGAGAGACACCTTTTTTCTGCTTTATCTGATTCACATATTTTGCATAAACATGTTCACAGATTCGCCAGACATAGCCTTCAACATTTACTATGTCGCCGGCTTTCAGCATAGAAAGATAGACTTCCTTGAGCATTTCGGCGGAAAGCTCTTCTGCTTCATCATATGAAAATGATTTTTTCACAGCAAAGCCATACACCTTTGAAGAGAACTTTAAGATTAACTTGTCAGCCTTTTGTTTTTCCATCTTATTACCATTTTACCCAAACTATAGTTTTTGTACACTAAAAGCGCACCTTTGCTTATATAGTGCGTAGCAGGTAAAAAAGGTTGGAAAAAAAGCAATTTTTTTTTAAGATTTACAGGCAGCCTCTGCGCGCTGCTTCTTTTATCAGTTCCGGCTGAATTAACGGATATGTCAGCTCAGATGGAATTTCATCAAACATAAAGACTTTTTCAATTTCGCTGTGCAGCTCTTTTTCAAATTTTGTTATTTCTGCAAAATAGAGCATACCGAACATTTCATCGCCGGTATCATTCAGTCTGTTTTTGCCGGTCACAGAATATACGCAAACAGGCTTTATAGTGAACTCTAAAGCGCCTGTTTCTTCTTTCAGTTCTCTTTTAGCTGCATCAAGAATTGTCTCGCCTGCTTCTCTGTGTCCGCCGGGCACTTCAAAGGTGTTTCTTTCTTTGTGCTTGCAAAACACCAGCTTATTGCCAAACTTTGAAATGATAACCGCAAATTTCAGCAGAGCATCGTCCGCTGTGTCATAAAATTTTACTTTCATTAGATAACCCGCTTTTTTTATTTATTCTGTTAATCATTGTTCTTATACCTCATTTTACAAAATGCATATAAATATAACAACCGCCCACAGAAATCACGTTGCTCATGCTGTGCATTATCATTGGATAAACGGCAGTTTTTGTTTTGATGAAAGTATAGCCGTACGCAAGCCCGAGAACAAAGGCATAGCAAACCTGAAACCATGGAACACTGAAGTTAAAAACATTGATGTGCGCAAGAGCGAACAAAAAAGCTGCAAGCACAACTGTAAGCGCTTTATTTGCCTTATTGTCATCTTTAAACACAAACAGAAAAAGCGCTACCGGCAGAGAGCGGAACAATATTTCTTCAGAAGGACCGGAAAGCAGCAGCTGAAAACCAAGAGTGCCGGCAACATTACCTGCGTTTAACTCATAGTTATATGTGCCTATAGTTTTAGTAAAACACCCAATAATATACGCAGATGAATAATAAACAATAATCACAGTGCAGAATACCAGAGTATGCTTTATTCCAATACTGCTGTATTTTGGTTCAAGACCAAATCCGGTTATGCCCTTTGCCTTGTAAAGAGTAAATATCAGCAAAAGAGCCAGAAGCATCTGCAAAATATGGTGCACAGCCAGCCGGAAATACAAGCCGTCCGGGTCATAGGGAAAATCCGGGAGCATTTCTGCCATAAGCCAGCTTAAACGGCTGATGCCAAGCTGAACCAAAAACAAAGCCACTGTTAAAGCGGCAGCTCCGGCGTATTTCTTTATCTGCGTTTTTTTTGATGACTTTTCCATCGGATGCATTTTGATACAGTTCCATGCTTCACGGCACTTTCCGTTGAAATTTAATGATTGTTTTTTTCACTTTAATTCTTTCAAATGCCTGTCGTCATTCAAAAGCTCAATAATTGGAAATGTTAATACTCCAGGCGTTTTATCAAATTTTAAAACAGAAATTGTCGTATGCCCATAATTCAAAAGCGCCGCACACATATATGGAAAAGTCTGATTCAAAACATGTGCAATAAAAGCTGTGCCTGAACCTCCATGACAGAAAATTGCAACCGTCTTTTCTTTATCATCCTTACGGTTGTTCCGGTAGTAAAAGCCTTCACGTACGTATCCAAAAGCTGCAAGCCACTTATCTGCTTCTACTGCAATTTTATCTGCATCTCCGGTTGAATAATTATTTTTGAAAACCGGATATTCGCGCCATTCTGGACTTTGCAGATTTTTCCCTTCACGGACAAGGCTATTCACCCCAAGCCAGGGATTCCATTTGTTGTCGTACAATTCTCCTTCACAGCCAAAACGGATTTCCTGCATAAAATCAAGGATTTTGATTCCGCTGATTCCAGAGGCTTCTGAAAAAGCCTGTGCAGTCTGGCGTGCTCTTCCAAGCGGAGAACAATAAATCTCTTCTATACCTTCTTTCAAAAGACGCTTTGCCACAACCTTTGCCTGTTTGTGTCCAAGTTCTGTAAGACAATCCTTTTCATAATCAGGATCTCCGTGACGGATAAGTACAATTCTCATTCTTTTATTGTATCACAATTGTCACAGATTTTCATGAACAAAAAAGAGACAGCTGTAAGTTATAAATTTGCACTTTCAGTTTTCATCATTTATAATTTCTGTTATGGAATTCTTAAGAAATCATCAGCTGAATATAATGCTCTTTTTGAGTGGAATCTGTGCAGTTCTTGCAGTTCTTGCATTCTGTACCAAAGCACTCTCCACTAAGCAAAGACGAATTATCGGCTTCCTTGAATTGTTTTCCACCCTGCTTTTGATTTCAGACAGATTTGCATATATCTACCGTGGAGACGTTTCTACTCTCGGCTGGTGGATGGTTCGAATCTGTAATTTTCTTGTTTACTTTTTAAGTCTTTTAAACACTCTTGTTTTTAATCAATATTTAAAGGAATTGCTTTATAAGGAAGGCGGCATTAAAGAGAAATTGCTTCGCCTTCAATGTATAGACATCTTATGCGGGGTTGGAATTTTTTATCTCATTTTTTCACAGTTTACAGGTCTGTATTATACCTTTGATGAAATGAACCGTTATCAGAGAGCTAACGGATTTCTGATGTGCTATGCATTTCCTATGCTAAGCCTTTTATTGATAACTTCTGTCACAATTCAATATGGAAGAAAATTTTCAAAGCTTATAAGATACCCATTGCAACTTTTTTCTATAGTACCAATTATTGCAACAATCGCACAGATTTTTGCTTATGGACTTTCACTTACAAATATTTCAATTGTTTTTACTGTAACACTGATTTATATTTTTGTGCTTCTTGATTTGAACAAAACTGTTGATAAAGCACGCAAAAAAGAACTTGAAGTTCTTGAACATGAAAAAACAAATCTTCATATTATGTTCGAGCAGACAACAGAAGCACTTGCAAGAGCCATTGATGCAAAAGATGAATATACCAACGGACATTCAAGGCGCGTTGCCGAATATTCAAAACAAATTGCACAGGCAGCGGGAAAATCAGAAGAGGAATGTGACAAGACCTATTTTGCGGCCTTACTGCATGATGTCGGAAAAATCGGGGTACCCATTCAAATCCTTTCAAAAAATGGAAAACTTACAGATGAAGAATTTGAACAGATAAAAGCGCATCCGGTTGTCGGCGGAAATATTTTGTCCAGCATTGAACAGTCACCCTGGTTAAGCATAGGAGCCAGATATCATCATGAAAGATACGATGGCAGAGGCTATCCGGAGGGTCTTGCCGGTGAAAAAATTCCGGAAATTGCACGGATCATTGCTGTCGCAGATGCCTATGATGCAATGACTTCAAACCGAAGTTACCGAAACGCAATTCCACAGCACATAGTCCGCGAAGAATTTGTAAAGGGTATTGAAACACAGTTTGATCCGAATTTTGCAAAAATGATGATTCATTTGATTGATCTGGATACAGAATACAAAATGAAGGAAAGTATATCTGGCGCATATTTAACATCCCGGACAGACTTTCACTGTGAATCTGTTTATAACGAGTGTTCAATGGGTTTTGGAATTACACAGTGGAATGCAACCATCAGTTTTTGCAGCAATAGCGATGAAGGTTTTGCAGAAAACGAAAGCTTACCGACTCTGATTATTTTTGATGCCCTTGACGGCAACGTACACCCGGGAGAAGAAAACAACAGAAATCTGATGTATCTTGAATATGCCCAGATTAAACTGGATGGAACTGTTATTGAAAAGAATGTAAGAAAATCTGAAGTCAGAATAAAAAATCAGAAAACAGCAGTTGAAAAAAACAGGTACAAGATTGAGGCCGTCAGAAATCAGGATCATGTTTATATCCGTATGTTTAAAGGCAATCTGCTTTTTGAAGTGCTTCTGGCTTTGCCGGATATTTCGCGGTATGCCTTTCTTTCTATCAGCGGAGAGCACTGCGGAATTCACGATATTTCAGTAAAAGTTGATGAAAAGGCTACACCTTTTGATTCTATTCCACGCATTGCAGAAGAAATCACTTATATTAAAGATTGTCCTGAGGGAGATATTCCGAATATTCAGTCAAACGGCTACAGGATTTCTTCTACACAAGGAATTCCTGTCACTGATGAAATGGACCTGACCTTTCATGCTATGAGCTATCCGACAGCACGGCTAGTTTGGCACTGTCCGTTTATCTGTCTTTTTTCTTCATCAAATGGAAAACTGGAAGCTTCAGATTTTTCTGAATACCAGCTTTTACGTCTTGATGGAGAAAGCAACGTTTCCGATTCGCGTGTAACAAACGAAGTTTTTGTTGAACATACAGAAAATTTTAAAGGCTGGGAAAACTGGAAAGAAGAAAACAAAAAAGGCCTGGACTGTAAGATAATAATCAAAAAAGAAAAGAACAGAATTATAATGCAGACTGAAAATCTTGGGCTCAAAATAAAGAGTGAATCAACTATTCTTAATAATGCTAAGAATCTTTATATTGCTTTAACCGGTGACCAGTGTGCTATCACGGATATCCGGATTATTCCCCGCCACACAGATCAAAGTACAATCTCATAATCAACGAACCCCGGTGCAAGCATCGGGGTATGAGCCATAGAAATAGAAATATCTATTTACAATAGCTTTATTTACCAAACACAGTAAGGGTCCGTTGTTCTCATAAGGTATTGCAGTCTGGTTTCCGTCTATGCAGGTAACCAGCCCGTACTTTTCTGCAATTTCAGGATTATCGTAAAAAAAGTCATCCGACTCTTTCCAGCTGCTGTCCCAGATTTTTTTGTTCCGCTCATCATAAGCATAGGCATCCTGCAAAATGCCGTACATTGTTCCTCTTGAAAAATCTGTGAATTTCTTAAACTCAATCATTTGTTTTATATTCCTTTCTATGAATCACAGAAACATGAGTAATTTTGTTAGCTTCGTCCGGATATTCTTTTTCAAAATGCATTCCTATTGCTTCTGCAGTTTTGTAGGATGCCACATTTGTATATTTGCAGTACGAATAAAGCGACGTATAATCTGTGTTTTCAAAAGCCCAGTCACGGACAGCCACCGCGGCTTCTTTTGCAAATCCGCGTTTCCAGTATTTTTTATGAATATGATAGCCGATTTCCGGCAAGTCCTTTCCGTCAATTTTCTGAATGGTAATTCCGCAGTCTCCGACAAACTCACCTGTCTCTTTTAGAACAACAGCCCACAAGCCAAAGCCATACTTCGAATAATTTTCAAGATTCCATTCAATCCAGCGTCTTGTCCTTGCTTCATCAAAGGGAGCGGGATAATGCTGCATAGTCTCGGCATCAGACATTATTTCATAAAGTGCGTCAAAATCTTCAGTTTTATAGTCCCTAAGAAGCAGGCGCGGCGTTTCTATCATATTTTTCCCCTTGGTTTGATTTTAGCAGATAAGCAGGGAGAAGAGGAAGGAGAAACGCAATAGTCATGAAAAGAATTACATTTTCAGTCAGCCTGTTCATTCCGGTTTGCACTCCTCCTTCACAGCAATCTTCAAATTATTAATCGAAAACTATTTCAGACCTATTTCAGGCTTTAACTAATCCAGTCCTTTTTTCTGATATGCAGCAAAGAATAAACCTGCAAAAAAGACAGCACTAACGCCCAGAACTATTATACCGGTTAATGGAAATCCTTCAAAAGTCATTTTATCCATCAGCAGTCTCAATTGCTGTGTGAATACAGCTGCTGAATATTTTCTGATGCTTTCATTAAACATCGAGAGCATCGGAACAAAAGAGAAGATCAGCATTAACGGCATTGTAAGCGAGGTTGCCATCATCTGATTTTTTGAAAAGATACCTATACAGGCGCCCACAATAATAGAAATTACGAAACCAATTCCCATAATAAGAAGAAAAAATGTGCGCGCTGATACCGGCAGCGTAATTGACATGACCAGTGCTCCAAGCATACAGACTGCCCAGACATAAGCGCTGATTCCAGTCAAATATTGGCATGGCTTTACATCTGCCATCATAAGAACTCTGAGAGTATTTTTTTCCTTTTCTTCAGCAATGAT
>CADBUT010000047.1 GCA_902797925.1 uncultured Spirochaetaceae bacterium | reverse complement strand
GTGCGCTTCCGCAGGAATTTATTGCTGCAATTAAAGATACTCATAACACCATTTGTACCGAAATTTCTCAGAGTTTGAGCGGCTTTGACGCAAAAGCCGTAATGCATGACCTTGCCGAAGTTTTTGATGAATACGAGCGTCTTTTGAACGCCGTTTCAGCTTTCGGCGAGTGCCCGCTTTCTGTGCATTGCCGCATTATGGGCATTGGCGAACGCCTTTCAAGCCCGATTGTTGCGGCCGTGCTCAAGGCAAAAGGTCAGTCTGTCTGCCTTTTAGATTCGCGCAAATATATTTACACAACCGGAAACCAGGCGCAGGGCGACCCTGATATGCCAAGAACAATGGAAGCTCTCGCCGCCGTCCGTGACGGCAGAGTTGGCGCAGGTTCAAGAATCCTGCTTTTTCCGGGCTTTATCTGCACTTGGAAGAACGGCTCGATGGGGCTTCTCGGCCGCAACGGTTCAGACTTTTCAGCTGCACTTGTAGGCGTAGGTCTTGGCGCATCAAAAGTCGAGTTCTGGACAGACGTTGACGGCATTTACACTGCTGACCCGCGCATCGTAAAAGATGCAATCATGGTAAACGATATGAGCTACGAAGAAGCGATGGAACTTTCGTTCTTCGGCTCAAAGGTTCTGCACCCGAAGACGCTTGCACCGCTTGCCGCAAAAGGCATTGAAGCGTGGAGCCTTAACAGCATGAACCCTTCAAGCCGCGGTACACGCATTACAAGCGGCAGCTTCAAGTCAAGCGGCCCGATCCGCGGCATTTCGTGCCTTAAGAACACGGCAATAATCAGTGTTTCTGGTAGCGGCATGAAAGGCAAGTCTGGCATGGCCGCGCGGATTTTTGCGGCTGTTTCACGTGCAGGCATTTCAATGCTTTTGATTACGCAGTCAAGTTCAGAATATACAATCAGTTTCTGCGTAAACCAGAGCGACGCGCGCACAGTGCAGGAAATTCTCGGTGCTGAATTTGAGCTTGAATTGCGCGAAAACATGATTAACCTCATTGAAACGCAGGAAGACTGCGCGATTGTTTCGATAGTCGGCGACGGCATGAAACACAAGCGCGGTATTGCAGGCACTTTCCTTGATTCGCTTGCAAGTCAGGACATCAACATTCTTGCCATTGCGCAAGGCTCTTCAGAGCGTTCAATTTCAGTTGTAATAAACGGAAAAGACGGCGATACGGCCGTGCGCATTGCACACCGTTTCTGCTTCAACACGGCGCAGACAATTGAAGTTTTCGCTTTCGGTGTAGGAAACATCGGCGGCGCACTCATGGATCAAATCCGCGACCAGCAGAAAGATTTGCTTGCGCAGGGCATTGAAATCCGCGTAATGGCAATTGCGAACATTGACGGCATGATTATGAGCGAGACAAGCCTTGACTTGCGCAACTGGCGCGAAGACGTGAAGAACAACGGCAAGCCGACAAATCTTGACGAGATTCTCGAATTCGTGCGCCGCGTAAAGCCGCTCAACCCGATTTTTGTTGACTGCACGGCTTCTTACGATTTGCCGGAACGTTATCTTGATATTCTTAAAGCCGGAATGCACATCGCAACGCCGAACAAGCGTGCCAACTCAATGAGCATGGCTTTCTATAAAGAACTTCGCGCTACGGCAAACAAGATGCGCCGCCGCTTCCTTTATGAAACGAACGTCGGCGCGGGGCTTCCGATTATCGATACTCTGCAGAACCTCTTCAAATCTGGCGACAAGCTTACGGGCTTCTACGGAATTATGTCAGGTTCTTTGTCTTATATTTTCGGGCGGCTTGATGAAGGTGCAAGCTTTTCTCAGGCAGTGCTTGAAGCAAAAGAAAAGCGCTACACCGAGCCAGACCCGCGCGACGATTTGGGCGGCCTCGATGTTGCACGCAAAGCTCTTATCATTGCGCGTGAAGCCGGAATGGAGCTTGAGCTTGAAGATATCGTCATCAACAAGGTTTTCCCGCCTGAATTCGATGATTCTGGTTCAACTGAAGAATTCCTTAAGAAGCTGCCGCAGCTTGATGATTATTTCGCCAAGAAAATTGAAGCTCTCCGCAAGGAAAATAAAGTGCTCCGCATGGCCGCATCAATCGAAAACGGCAAATGCTCTGTCGGCATGATGGAAGTAGGACCGGAACATCCGCTCTATGTAATCAAGGGCTGCGAAAACGCCTTTGTATTCCATACGGCGCGTTACACACCGATTCCGATGACCGTTCGCGGTTACGGCGCAGGTGCCGGCGTTACTGCCGCCGGTGTATTCGGCGATATTCTCCGCACCGTTTCATGGAACTTGGAGCAGAAGTAAAGTCTGTCATTATCGGGCGCGTCACTTGTCATTATCGGGCGTGACCCGATAATCTATGGAAGATTCCCGTGTCAAGCACGGGAATGACATAAAAGCTCAATTGAAATTACCTGCCGAGAAGATAATGACAGTATTGCGATAATGGAGTTGCACAATTGAAAAGATTTGTTCTGACTGTTCTTGTAGAAAACCACGCCGGTGTATTGAGCCGTGTTTCAGGCTTGTTCAGCCGCCGCGGCTATAACATTGACAGCCTTTCCGTCGGTGAAACATACAACCCGGATCAGTCGCGCATGACGATTGTGGTGCGCGGTGACGAGTCTACGCTTGAACAGATTGAAAAGCAGCTTTCAAAGCTTGTTGAAGTCATTTCGATAAAGCACTGCGAAACGTCTGAAACTGTGCTCCGTGAGCTTGCGCTGATAAAAGTTGCGGTTTCAGGTGAACGCCGCGGCGTAGTAATTGAAACAGCGAACATTTTCCGTGCGCATATCGTAGATGTAGGCATTGATTCTCTTGTAATTGAAGCAACCGGCAGCGAAGACAAAATCGCAAGCCTCATCAGACTGCTCGAACCTTTCGGCATAATGGAGCTTGTGCGTACCGGCCTTACCGCCATGGAACGCGGCGCAGAACTGCTCGGCAGCGACTAATCTGCATTGGCTGGGCGGAAAAGCCGCACAGCTTGGGCGGTCAATCTTCTCTCACTTCGTCGAAGCCGGCGTGGAATTTCAGCTCTTTTTCTTCAAGGTTTCTGTAGCAGGCAAAGAACGCTATAATCAAAAAAATATCAGCCAAAATCCAGGCTGTGGGCGAGGCAAAGCATGCAGCCCTGAACCCCAAGCGCGGCACAAAGCAAATTGCGATGAAAGCCCTGCCTATAAGCTCAAAAAGCCCCGCAAGCACGGCAAGACGGCTGTAGCCCATTCCTTGAATGCAGAAGCGTATAACGTTCACAAGCGTAAGCGGAAAATAGAACAGCGCGTTCGATATAAGGAAAAAATGCACCATTCCGAGAATTTCAGTTTCTTCTGCGCTTAAGAACAGCAGCCCAAGTTTTCTGCCGAACAGATAAAGCACAAAAAACGCCGCAACCGAATATACAAGCCCGATTATGCTGCTCTGAAAAAGCCCTTTCTTGATTCTCAAGAGCTTGCCTGCGCCTGTGTTCTGCCCAGCCCAAGTCGCCATTGTAGTGCCGAGCGCGTCAAACGGACAGCAGAAGAAAATGTGCGTCTTCGCGCCGGCCGTAACAGCTGCAACTGCATCTGAACCGAGCGTGTTCACAGAAGTCTGAAGAATTACGCTTCCGATTGCTGTTATCGAATACTGAATGCCCATCGGAAAGCCTGTGCCGACAAGCTTTACAAAAAGGTTCGTGCGGATTTTCCAGTCTGACTTTTTCAAGTGAATAATCTTAAACCGCTTAATCATGTAGAAAAGGCAGCTCAAGCCCGAAATGAATTGCGCAAGCACCGTGGCATAGGCCGCGCCTTCAACGCCCAGCTTGAAAACGATGATGAACAGCAAATCGAGCGCAATATTCAGCAAAGACGAAATTACGAGGAACAGAAGCGGAGTGCGGCTGTCACCGACTGCGCGGAGCACGCCTGCAAGAATGTTGTACAAAAACACAACCGGAATTCCTGCAAAAATTATGCGGATATAGCTTGCGGCGTAGCCGATGATGTTTTCAGGCGTGCGCATAAGCACGAGCAAAGGGCGGCAGAACGCAACCGTAAGAACCGCAAACAAGATTGAGAAAACCGCCGAAAGCTCGGCTGAGCTTGCAACAAGCTGGCGCATCGTATCGTAGTCTTTTGCGCCGAATTTGTTCGACACCGGAATAGAAAAGCCGCTGCACACGCCGATGCAGAAGCCGATAATCAGAAAATTTACAGAGCCTGTCGAGCCGACGGCAGCAAGAGCTTCTTTGCCCAAAAACTGCCCGACAATCACAGTGTCTACTATATTATAGAATTGCTGAAACAGATAACCGAATAAAAGCGGAACGGAAAAGCCCAGAATCAGTTCAAGCGGCTTTCCCTGCGTCAAATCTTTTGTCATAGCATGAACATAGCCAAAACTGAATAAAAAAGCTAGTGCCCCGTAAATTAAGGCTGGAAGTCTTGACATTCAGGGTGAATATGGTATCTTTTATATTGTAAAAGAATGCAGAAGGCTTTGTAAGCCATGTCCTTTGAGGAGAACGACATGAAAAAGTTTGTTCTTTTTGTATTGATATATCTCTTTATATTAGCACTGATTACGTCATGTGGTGGCGGCGGTGGCGGCGGCGGCGCTGTTTCTTTTTCTCATTCAAATCAGCTTCATAATGGCGGCGATGCAGGCGGCTGGGGTAACGGCAATCAGACTGGCGGCGGTTTAGGTGGTGGCTCTGCAAGCACTATTTCTGCAGAAGCCGGCACTTTTACACCATGCGATGACATTGACTGGACAACTATCACTCTTGAAATAACCGTAACTTCTGACGGTGCAACAACAACCCACACATTTGATAGCGGTGATAAAGACGCCATTGCTGAGCTTTTAACTTCCCTTAAAAAAAGTGACACAGTATCAGTTTCTGTAGAAATAGAAATGCAGGACGGTTCTGAAAACCGAACTTCATCTGCCGGTCCTGTAACAATAGGAGTTGGCGACAACCACATTTCTATACCGACACCATATAAGTTTGAATGTTCAACAGAATCTTGTGTTAATGCTTATGAAAGTTACGGCTGTACAGATAGTCCGTCTGCTACGTTAATTAGCGGTGAATATTCTGGATTTTATACAGTGAACGATGCAGCTTCAAAACTACCTTCTGCTGATGATATAGAAGCTCCTGGTTATAAATTTGACCATTGGGAAACTATCGACGGTCAGCCATATACCCCAGGTGTTTCAAGAGGTGATGTAACAATTGTGCCTGTAATGAAACCCGACTATACGTGTGCTTATGGTGATTTGGTTGATAATATAGTGATAACAAATCAGCAGGAATTCAATGATTTGATGAGCACTCATGCAGATCAAGATTTTGATGGAAAAGAAATCAAGCTTTATTGCAATGTATCTACATCAACATCGTTTTCAAAATCAACCAATGCAACTGATGGTTTTAAAGGTACATTTGATGGGCAAGGTCATACTGTCCAATTGTCTGTTGGATATATCACTTCACAAAATATAAATAATGTAAATCATTATTATTCAGGACTGTTCGCCATAAATCAAGGAACAATAAAATCTGTAAAAGTTACCGGAACTGTCAATGGTACTGGTGGAGAAAATGGTTATGTAGGCGGTATTGCTGCTGTAAATAAAGGAACTATTGAGAATTGTGCAAATGCAGCTAGAACAGATGGTACTGCACGATATAATGGTGGTATTGCAGGAACAAATTACTCAACTATAAACCAGTGTTATAATACAGGTGAAATTCGTTCTAATGCTACTTTTGAACCGGAAATAGGTGGTATTGCCGGTGATAACATTTCTTCTGGGGTAATTACAAACTGCTATAATAAAGGAACTTTATGGGGTGTTAATTCTAATAGCACTCGTGTAGGCGGTATTGCAGGTTATTACGGTGGGGGTAGTATCAGTAACTGTTATAATACATATAATGGAAATTCCTACACTTCTTGGACGTTTGGTACTCTTTGTGGACAGGCCGCAAGCGGTATGACTGTAACTGACTTTTACTGTGATACTTCTAAAAATTTGTATGGAACAGGTTCTGCTGCGGTAAGTGGTACACCAAATCCTTTGACTTCAGCAGGAAATCTTGTAACGGCAAATCCTAGTATATGGCAGGCAGGTTCACCATACCCGACGCTTATAAACAATCCGGAATAATCTGCCGCAAACCGCTGGAACGCACAATTTGCAAATTTTCCAAAATCGCTATATTCTGTTAAATAGAATTGGGTGGCTAATTGGAGAAAAGCATGAAGAGCAAGCAGCAGAATGTCTGTGATTTAGTAGAAAGGCTGACCGGCATTGTCTCGATGTTTTCAGTATTTGCATTTCTGCTGAAATTTACGCCGCTTTGCCGGTATGTTCTGCCTGCGTGCTATGTCTTTGATATTCTGTTTGTGATGCTGCTTTTTTTGCGGTTCAAGCTTTATGGATTTATCGAATATCTTGGCAGCTGGCAGAATACCGTGGATTTTTTTGCTGCAATTCCAGTTGTGGTGCTTTTTGCCCGTCATACTGAATTGTTTCAGTTTATTTCGCCTGCCGCCTGGTTCACAATTTTCCGGCTTCTGAACATTATTCCGCTTATAAAAAAAGACTCTGCGTTTGCGCAAAGGCATTTTAAGCACATCTGCTTTTCAGTCATTCTGCTGGAAGTTGTCTTTATTCTGGTGCTTACCCACTTTTTTTATGCCTTGTTCAACAAACCTCTGGTTGAGCACTACACAGCCGAATACGAGCGTTTTCCGTCTAACCCCGAATATCTGATGAAAAACGATGAGAATGTTGTCCTCGTCTATAAAAATGGAACAATTCAAAGCCGCAAAGGCTTTATCCGCGACAAAAAGACGCATTTTGCAATCTGCAATTCTCCGTATGAATATCTTATACGCATAAAATTCTCTAAAGAGAACATTGTTTCAGACGGAAAAATTTCAGCTCCAAAGTGCGGTATTATCGTTTCTTCTCCGGAACTGCTGTTTACGTTCAACTGGCTGATGCTTGCGATGTTTCTGTTTGTCTGCGGAATTTTCGCTGTTATTTTGTGGCGCGACCGGCTTTCAAAAGACGGAAAAAGAATTGTGTTGGCGGCAAATACCATAAAATCAGGCGATTTTGCCAAATTTGATGAAGAAAATGCCGGAATAGAAAAAGACGGAAAAGATGAGATAGCGCTGCTTTATCAGGCAATTGACAGCGCGCGCCACAATTTCTGCCCGAAAACTGAAGTTGACGTTGACTTAGAAGAAGCAGCTGAATTTGCCGTACCGGAAGAAGCTGAAGAACTAAGCGTTTTTGCAGAAGCTGAGGCACTGGAACCTGCTGAAGAAGCAGAACCCGTGACCGAAGCGGAAACTGAAGCAGCAGCTCCTCTTGCCGCTGAACCAGAAACCGTGGCTTCAGCTGTGCCTGTTGAAGCCGAATCTGAAATTGAACTAGCAGAAATAGCGGAAGCCGCACCAATTGAACCCGAAACCGTTACACCAGTTGAATTAGTGG
>CADBUT010000046.1 GCA_902797925.1 uncultured Spirochaetaceae bacterium | reverse complement strand
TTGTGAATTATGAAAATCCAAATTCTATAGAATTTAATGATCTTACAGAGCGGGAACCTTATATTTCATATCCCTCTGGCTGTACTTTTTTTGTCTATATTTTTGCGAAACTGCTCGGTAGACAGACAATAGACATAAGTTTTCTAAAGCATCTTCAAATGATATGTTTCTGGCTTGAAACTCTGCTGTTAGCGCTTTTTGTATACAGATTCTTGAAAAATATCGGAATAAAATCTGAAACAGAAAAAACAATAACTGCTTTTTTGACAGCACTTTTCTGGTCGTGGATTCCAACCAATGTCTGGTATCTTGCAAATGTATTTTTTTCAGATCAATGTATTATTCTTTTTATAATGGCTTTTCTATATATTGAATTTGAAAGCTATTGCTGTAAGAGCAACTCTCTAAATCTCATTCTCAATTTAATAAAAGTCCTCTTGATTTTAGCAGGTGTTCTTATTGATTATTACTTCTGGATATTTATATTTGTAGCCTTTGTGCTGAAAATAATTTATTCTATAAAGAACAAAAAATCTTTGGTAATTATAATCAGAGATTCATTGTGGTATGTTATTCCTGTTTTTTTTGCAGTAGGCGTTTTTCTCTGTCAGATTGTTTCTGTTTCAAATTGGCAGAATACGTTGAAAGCTACATTCTTAGACAGAATAGGTGCTACCCAAAGTGAATGCAGCACAATGAAATATATTGTAACGCAATTGTGCAAATATTTTATAGACGCATTTGGTCTAGAAACAAACTTGAAATTATTAGTATTGCTGCTAATAATATTGTGCTTCCACAGCGGAAATACAAAAGCCTCAAAAGATTTGATTACGTCACTAAAAGAATCTGCTTTTTCAAGTAGCGGAATTATTCTGATTTTAGGAACAATCTCACCTATACTTCAGATTCTGTTTTTAAAAAATCATTCAGCAGTTCATGAGTTTTCTGAAACGAAGCTTTCATGGATTGTTGCAATGATTCCTGTTATTGTTTCTGTTATATATTACAAAACTCATGAAGATAACGGCCAGCTAACGTTGTTCAGCAAAATCAATGTTTCGCCTTTCTTAAAGTATTTCATGATAAGCTTTCTCTGCATTGTATTCATAACAGGTGTCCCCTTTTCTTCAAAAGAATACAAAGATAAGCATGAAATCGAAAGCTATGATTATCATCTTGCAGAAATTTTAAGAGAAAACACAACTTATGAGCATGTTTGCTTTTCTTTCAGTTATTTCATTCCGTTTAATCCACCGCAAGAACTATCTGTTTCACAAAAAAGAGTTTATAAAATAGATACCGAAACTGAAATGAATACGATGTTTCCTAATCTAAACCAGCAAGCAGTAAAGCTTTTTATTATTGATAAAAATGCTGTTTCAGAACTAACGGAAGAGCAGATTGCAGTTCAAAATAATTTGAACAATTCAAACAAAGTCTTTTTCGAAGACGAAAGATTTTGTATTTTGGAACTTGCAAAGTAAATATGATTATTTTAATCGGCGGTTCAAGCCATGTGGGGAAAACCCTAGTATCGCAAAAGCTGCTTGAACGTACAGGCTTTCCGTATATGAGCCTAGATCACCTGAAAATGGGTTTCATCCGCACAAAGCGCACAGAGCTGACTGTAGAAGACGACTACGAAATGCGCTACTTTTTGTGGCCGTTCGCCGCAGAGATTATAAAAACCGCAATTGAAAACAACCAGAATCTCATTGTAGAAGGCTGCTATATTCCTGGTGAATGGAAAGAAAGCTTTACCAAGGATTATCTTTCAAAGATATACTGCACATTCATAACAATGAGCGAAGAATATCTGCGGAAGCATTTTGACCTTGTTACTGACAAAGCAAGTGCAATTGAAAAGCGTATGCCAGAAGAGCTTGACTTGGAGCGGCTTATTTTATGCAGCAAAGAATTCAAAGAAGACTGCAAAAAATTCGATATTCCCAATCTTGAAATTTCAAACACTTTCATGTTTGATGCAGACAAAATGGCAGACCATATTTTGCATGAAGCGCGTTCCGCAGGAGCCTGTCATTATCGGGCGTGATCCGATAATCTTTGCTTTAGTTTGCCCGGTCAAGTTTTTCTTCTAACCTCAATTTCGAGATTTAAAAAATCGTACTTTTTTAACGAAAATCGGTTATTGACAGAAGTCGAAATGAACGATTTTCAATTTTAAACAAAAAAATCCGCTTATTGTGGCTTCGACTACGCTCAGCCACCGCAATCTTAAAAACTCGAAGTTCGGGCTTCTGGCAAAACTTGATTTCCTTAAATTGTAGTTTTTGACTTTTACTAATTTGAAAAAACTGGTATAATACACAAAATTGTATCAGGAGTTTATCATGGATTTGATTCCAAGCTTTTCTGTTGACCATTCACGCCTGCTGCCGGGCGTTTATATTTCTAGAACAGATGTTCTTAACGGCAGCAAGATTACAACTTACGACATCCGCATGAAAAAGCCGAACATCGAGCCGTGCGTTGATGTTGCCGCGATGCATACACTTGAGCACATTATTGCAACATATCTCCGCAACAATGCACAGTGGAAAGACAGCATTATTTACTGGGGGCCGATGGGCTGTCTTACTGGCTTTTATCTTATCATTAAAGACCAGCAGCCTTGCGAGACAATCGGCAAGCTGATGATTGACGCTTTTGAATTTGCCGCAAATTTCAAAGACAAAGTGCCTGGTACAGATGCCGTAAACTGCGGAAACTACCTGATGCACAACATTCATTATGCACGCTATGAAGCTGCAAAGTTCGTTGAAATCTTGAAGACTTCGCCCTGCTACGAATATCCGAAAGCAGAGCGCCTTGACACAGAAAAAGGCAAATTCTTCGATTCATAAGCTACTTAGGGGAAAGACACCCCGCATTGTCTGGCACTTGGAAGTGCCGTAACTTTTAAGGGGAGACAAGAACCTCTACTCGTAAGCGGGTTCTTTTCTCCCCTTAAACCCCTCTTTTTTCCAGCAACGTTTAGGGGCTCTGCCCCTAAAAACCCCAGATTAATCTGCAATAATTGGGCTTGTGTACAAAAGCTGCCGGTTTTTGTGCAAGCAAAAAGCGGCGCTTTTCGCAGAATACGCTTTAATCGTAGAACAAACTGATTCGAAAAGAGCCATTAATAACCCCGAAGTGAATTGCCATATTCGGGCTTGACCCGAATATCTTTCAAAAGAGATTGCCGTATTGGGCACGGCAATGTCATGCTATTTCAGTCTGTTTTCAGCTTATAAAGTCTTTTCTGAATATTTATAGCCCAAGCCGTAAACCGTTTCGATGCAGTTTTCCGGAATCTTTTTGCGCAGGCGCTTTATGTGGCAGTCAACTGCCCTGTCGTTTAGGTAAGTGTCCTGCGGATACGCAATTTCAATCAGCTGCTCACGTGAAAGCACTTCGTTTTTATGCTCGATGAAGCTTTGAAGAATTCTGAATTCAGTGACAGTAAAATCAACATTTTTGCCGCAAATCTTTGCAGTAAAAGAAAGCAAATCAAGCTCAATGCCGCCGG
>CADBUT010000045.1 GCA_902797925.1 uncultured Spirochaetaceae bacterium | reverse complement strand
TAGGCCGTGGCCAAGGAAGGTGGGTTCAAGGGAGGAAACCAGCGGCCTTCGGACTCTGAGCTGGTGTCCTCCCTTGGACTAAGGTGTCTCCGTCACCTGCACGTCAAAAGAAACTGAAATATTGTAAGTCTTGCCGTTTATGGCGGTAACGGCTTTTGAAACTTCGTAGTCGCCGATTACAAATTTGACGGTATGCTCGCCTGGTTGAACGGTTATGGGCTTGTCGCCCCAAGAAGCAGGCACACCGTCTATAAAGACAGAGGCATTTTCAGGTGCGGTAATTACAAGTGAAGGTGAGGTGTCTCTAAGCTGCACTTCAAGCTTTGTGGTTTTTGCCTGGTCAATTGCAAAAGTGCGCACTTCTGTGCGGTAGTGTTCCGAAGTAACTGCAAGATAGTGCATACCGGCGGCAAGCTTTATCGGTTTTTCGTAGTTGGTGACCGGCTTTTCGTCGATAAAAACTGCAATGCCTTTGTGTTCCTTGTCCGGGTAGACAAGTGAAAGCTCAAACACGCCTTCGTCTGAAAACAAAGGTTTTACAGAAACTTCAAAAACAAGATCCTCAACATTCTCAGGCAGCAGCTTTGTTATAGGCTGAAGCCGCAAAAAAACTGTACTGCTGCCTTCAACAATTGAATAAGGCATCAGTGTTGCGTACGGAGTTTCCTCTATAGAATGATTCTCTGAAAAAGGAATCTGCAAAACCATGCTCAGGCGCGCCGGCAGAGTATTGATGTAAATGCGCTTGCCGGTAAAATCAAAAGTGTTTTCATCCGGCACCGGTGAAATATTCGTATAAAACGAAAAACCTATGCAGTGCTTATAGACAAGCATATCAGACGGAAGCTTAAATTCAAGCTCAATTCCCTTTAAGAACTGGGTTTCGTCCGGCAGAGTTATTGCAAGCGCATCGTTAAAGCCGAGCTGTGCGGTGTGAACAGAAACTTCTTTGCGCATGTCTGCAACGTGCGTCTGCCTTACGCGGAAAGTTTCTGCATTGACACTGTTCAGCGACAATAAAAAAGCCGCCGCAAAAAGGCATGTCATGCTCTGTTTTGAGAAAAATCTTGAAATGTTATGCCACAAACCTGTGGTAGTTAATGCTCTCATTTTTTTGTAAACAGCGAGTTCGGCGGCTGCTGTGCTCTTCCACCTATTCTCATTTCAAAATGAAGGTGCGGACCTGTTGACCAGCCTGTTGTGCCGACCTTGCCGATTGTATTGCCTTTTTCAACGCGCATACCCATCTTTACGTCTATTGCGCTAAGATGAGCATATAAGCTCTGTGTATTGTTGTCATGCTTTAATACGATGTAATTGCCGTAAACCCGGTCTGTTCCCGTTGTTTCAACAATTCCGCCCCTTGCTGCAAGAACCGGTGTACCGATTGGTGCTGCAAGATCAACACCCTGATGAAATTTCTCCATGCCTGTAATCGGGCTTATTCTCATGCCGTAAGACGATGTAAGCACGCCCTGCGGCAGCGGCGAAGAAAGGGCTGTGTCAAGGTAGAACGCCCGTTCTGTCGGCTCAAACCGTTCGCTGCATAAAAAGAAGAATTTCTCATTATTAATAGTGTAACACGGAGTCTCATCTTCTTTAAAGTTTTTTTTGGAAAGAATAATCTCTAAAGTTGATTCTGGTGTTATCGGAATAAAAAGCCCAGGAGCTGTCGGCAGGATAATCTCAACATCTTCAAGTGGAGCGTCAGAAGAGGAAAATCTGTTGAGCGTGGCAATTGTTTCCTGCGGAATATTGCACCTTGCGGAAACTGTCATTATTGTATCACCTTTTATGCCTGTGTATGTGTAAAGCCCCAAAAAAGGTGTGTTTCCCTGTGCAATAAGTTTGTATGACTGTTCGACGTCCTGCTGATATTGCTTGAACATCGGATTTCTGGATTGCAGTTCCTGAATGTGCGGGTAACAGCCGCTTGAATTTGCGCTCAGCACAGCAATGCTGAAAAACGAATAAACAGATACTAATAAAATCTTAGTGAATGTTTTCAGAATCTTTAATGCTGTTTTCCTGTGTTTTTGCTGTTCTAAATGCAAGAATTCCATAAAGTAATACCATCAGAATAATTGATGTCAGGGCAAAGAACAGCTTTTCTTTGTATAAAAATATGAATGTCGAAATAATGCCGGAAAGCAGAACAAGACATTTCAGTGTATTTTTAATCGTTGTCTTCAAAAGAATCTTTTTTTGCTGTGCTGTACCTGCAAGTTTTATCCTATTTAATAATCGGAAAAAAAGCAGAATAACAAGAGCTATAACACATGTATAAATTATAAATAAGCTGTATTGGTTAGGGAAAGTAACCGCAAATTTCCATAAGGGAAAAACGAAAACAAAGGCAATGCCTGCACAGATGCAGAGCAGAAATACTGTTTTGATTAAAATAGAAAGAAGTGCGGCATAACCGCGGAAAATGTCACGGATCATCATTGAATAAAAAAAGACCGAAGCCTGCGCCCCGGTCTTTCAAAATAAAGTTATTAGCCTTCTACGATTGCAGAAGTTGGACATGCTGATGCGCATGTACCGCAGCCTGCACATGTATTTGCATCAATTTCACGTTTTCCGTTCTGTTCGCTGATTGCTCCAACAGGACATTCACCTTCACATGCACCGCAGTTTACACAAGCATCTGTTACCTTATAAGCCATTGTAAAACCTCTCTTAGATTAATATAATGTGAGCATATCACAGAATCTGTCTAAAGACAAGATATTAATTTCGAAATCTCTAAAAACTTTATTTTTTCGAGATATTTCGCGCTGAATCTTCAAACTTTTTCGGAGGAAATTATGAACCCAAAAACAAAAGCGGAACTTGCCGCAATGATTGACCATACACAGTTAAAGGCTGCCGCTACTGAAGCAGATATTCTTAAGCTTTGCAACGAGGCTGTTGAAAATTCTTTCGCGTCTGTCTGCGTTAATCCTGTCTGGGTGCCTTTTGCCTTTTCAAAGCTTAACGGCACAGGCGTAAAAGTCTGCACGGTAATCGGCTTTCCGCTCGGTGCAAATGCTTCTTATATAAAGGCTGAAGAAGCAAAACACGCCGTTCTTCAGGGTGCAGAAGAAGTTGACATGGTTATCAACGTTGGTTTTGCAAAAGCTCATAATTATAAGGCCGTTCAGGATGATATAGAAGCTGTAGTAAAGGCTGCCCACGATGCCGAGCGGACGCAGGGCTATAAAGCTTTGGTAAAAGTAATTATCGAGACATGCTATCTTACAGACGAAGAAAAAATCGCTGTCTGCAAGGCTGCCAAAAAAGCCGGTGCAGATTTCGTAAAGACTTCTACAGGTTTCGGCACTCCGGGCAAGAACGCTGACGGCAGCGCAATTCCAAACGGCGCAACTGTTCACGATGTTGCTCTTATGCGTAAGACTGTGGATGAAGCAGAGCCGGCCGGTGTTCATGTTTTTGTAAAAGCTTCAGGCGGCATACGCGACACAAAGACAGCACTGGACATGGTTGCCGCCGGTGCAGACCGCCTCGGAGTTTCTGCCGGTATCGCCATTGTCACAGGCTTTACAGCCTAGCGCCGCAAAAACACTGATTGACATTACGGCTTCAGCATGAAAAAACAATCTGGAAATTGTGCCATGTAAGAATCTGCTCTCAGCAAATTTCGCCACGCAAAAAGGCTTCGGCACTTCGTGCCTGCAGAGTTTTTTGCGCGTCAAAATCTGCCTGCGCAGATTCTTTTTGGTGCACATCTGCGTAGATTGTATTTTTCTGGCGGAAAGTGTACACAAGCTGTCTGTTTTTGCTTTGCGAAAACAGACGCTTTTCGATGAATGGACTGCAACATATGATTGAGCTAGTGCGAAAAGAAGGACGCGGACACTGTATATACACTTGGGGTTCTTAGGGGCAAGCCCCTAAGCGGTGCTGAGGAAGATAGGGGTTAGTTCAACCTTGTCAAAGTTTTGCAAAGCAAAACTTG
>CADBUT010000044.1 GCA_902797925.1 uncultured Spirochaetaceae bacterium | reverse complement strand
TTGCCGAAATGGATCAGTATTTGCTTTACATGCTTCTTTGCGGTGACGACTCTTCGCCGTTGAAAAAGCGGCTTAAAGAATCAAAGCTTGCAGATGATACCATTTCGATGTTCCATTCAACTGCAAACCAGAATTTCTTTATATTCGGTCTTGTCGGCGTAAAGGCTGAAGACGAAGCTAAGGCAAAGAAAGTAATTCTTGATTCTTTGCAAGAAATCTATGAGCAGGGCTTTTCTCAAGACGATATTGATGCCGCCGTAATGTCAATCGACTTTAATTTGCGAGAAATCAGACGCAACGGCGGCCCGTTCTCAATTGATATTCTTGAAAAAGTTATGGACGGCTGGAATTTCGGGCTGCACCCTGCAGAAAAGCTTACGCCGATTACGTCTTTTGAGGAAGCTAAAGCAAGGCTCAAGAGCGACAAGAACATGCTCGCCGCCTTAATGGAAAAATTCTTTATAGGCAAAGACTATGTTTGCACGATAATCGAACCGTCTGAAAAATTCTTGAATGAGCGTAACGCAAAAGAAGAGCAGTTCATCGCTGAAAAGGAAAAAATCACAGACAAGGCCGCGCTTCAAAAGTCTCTCGACGAGCTTCATGAGTACCAGAACAGCAAAGATTCACCAGAAGCGCAAGATTCGATTCCGCATTTGAGCCTTGCAGATTTGGCTGTCAAGCTGCCGCGCAAGCAGGCTGAAATCGAAAAAACTAAGAACAACATCTGCCTCTTTACAGATAAAATCAACACGAACGGCATAATCTATTTTAAGATTTTCTTTCCGTTTGACTTGCTCAAGCCCGAAGATTATCTCGATATGCCGACATTCTCGGATTCGCTGCTTGAGCTTGGCTGGGGCGGCAAAAATTGGGCAGAGTGCATGAGAGAATCTAGCAAAATTGCAGGCGACACAAACACTTCGCTTGTGCCTTGCTCTTTTGTGGAAACTGCAAAATCTCTTGAGTTCATGAAGAACTACAAAGGCAACAATTTCTTTGACCGCGACTGGCTTGGCTTTGAGATGAAATTCCTTGAAGAAAAGCTGCCCGAAGCTTTAAATTTGATGGCAGAAATTCTTAACGGGCTTGACTTTAAAGATGCGAAGAGGCTTGAAACGATTATCACAGAAGCGCAGATTAACGCTAAGCCTTCGCTTGTGCCCAGCGGCCTTGATTTCTGCTCGACAAGAGCAGCATACAACTTAAAGAAAGAAATTACCGTAACAGAGCTTTTGTTCGGCATTACGCAGCTTGAGCATCTGCTTGAATATAAGCCTGAAAATATGAACGCGCTGCTTGAAAAATTCAAGCGCATGTTTAAGGCAATCAAAGATTCGGGCTGCATCATCAACATAACAGCTGACGGCGATTCGCTTGAAGAAACCAAGAAGCTTCTGCCGGACTTTATCGACAAGGCTGCGCTAAAGCCGCTTGCGCCAAAAGCTGATTACACAAAAGAAGACTATATCAAGCATGTCTACAAGCCAAGCAAAGAAAAGCTTGACGTTATAAGAACCGACACGCAGGTTGGTTTCGCTATGTCTGTGTTTGAATGCGGCAAACCGCTCGACAAAAAGACTGGCGCGGCAGACTTGCTGCTCTCTTGGATTTCTGAACACACTTTCTGGGACAAGCTCCGCACCGTTCACGGCTGTTATGGCGCGCATGGAACTATCGTAAATCTTTCCAACATTGTTTCGCTTTCGACATACCGCGACCCAGATCCGCTAGGCTCTTTCGATCTTTTCTTGGAATGTCTTAAAGAAGCTACCAAAAACAAGCTTTCAAAGAAAGAGATTGAATGTGCTATTCTTTCGTTTTACAGCCAGTATACATGCCCGAATGCGCCTAACGTGCATGGTGCAATTGCATTAAAGCGTGTAGTCCGCGGAATTACGCAGGAACAGATTGACGATTATGTAAAGTCGATTATCGAGGTGACTGCTGAAGACTTGACCGATGCCGCCGCCAGACTGGTTGAAGCAAGCAAGAACGAAATGCGCTCAATGATGTGCAGCAAAGAAACCGAAACCGAAGGCAATATCATCGATTTTGACTGATTTTTATGTTCTTTTTCAGCTCTTCGGCGAAAGCCCTCATTTCGGCTGTTTTGTCAGTGCCTGCCATTTCGCAAGAAAGCAGGAATATGCGTGAAGCGTTCCTTCTGTCTTTAGTGTCCGGCTCAAAGATAATTTCATCATAGAATGTAAAATTGTTCTGATTATATGGAATAGCCGTATACGGTGTGCCTTTGTTTATTTTCTGCTTCCACAAAGAGATAGCTTCCGGTCTTGCGTCAGATGCGGGCTTTATGTTTTCCGAAAAATGCACATATTTGTAGTCGTTGCTTTTCCGGTTTGTGTAAAGCTCAATCGAACGCACCTTCTGCTGCAAGATGTTGTCCTTAAGCTCAAACGCAACACCGAGCCCGAGCGTGGTGCTGTCAGTAACTTCAAAAGTGCTTTTAGCAATTTCAGCTGAAATTACAGGCGATTTCAGAGAGAAGTTTCCATTTGAAGAATTCAGCGTAAAATTGTCAAACGGCGGATAAATTGTCTGTTCCTTTTTAAGAAAAGCGAGAAAATCTTTCCAGTTTTTAAGGCTTGAAACATAGCGCGGATAAACGCAGTCTGCCTCAAACTCAAGAGCCTTGCACGAAAGCGCCGTAACTGTGTCTGTGTCTGCAACTGAAAGCATTACAAAAATGCCCTCAGGCAGCGGCAGCGCATAAGACACCGCCATCGAATCTGCAAACGGCAGGTTCCAGTAATCAATGTACCATGTCCGCCCTTGTGCGTCCTTGTAGTTGTCAACTTTGAGTGCTTTTCCAAAAGACATAATTGGAACGGCTTCGCCGGCAACAGTGCGCGAGATTTCATTAACCATAAGTATGTAATCTATATAATTTGAACTGTCAAGACAGAATTTGTCAAACGGCATGTCATCGGGCTTTTTTACAACCGCAAACATTGTACTCATCATTCCGCCAAAAAGAATGCCGCCGCCGCTGTCCAGGTTTTCCTCGAAAATGTCCTGCGGCTGCTGAAAAACCCACTTGTTTCCGGCTGAAAGCCCGACAACCAGCGGAAAAGCCGGAACTGTGCCGCTCGAGAGAATGTCTGACGAGCCTGAAGAAAACAAAAAACCGAGATTGCCTTTTGCACCGAAATGCGGAATAAGATGCTCTGCAATTTCAAAGCGGTATCTTAAAAAGCCTGTGCGCAGCGTCTTTTGAATTGTCTCAAGAGTTTTTGGGAGCGCAAGTTCATGGTAGAATTTGTGCGCAAATTTTTTCTTGTTCATTGAAGGCATGGAATAATCAAAATGATGAATGACCTCGCCTGTGTGCGGTGCAATCTCGTGTACTTCGCTGAAGGGCAGTGCATAAGTCAGCGTGTCAGCATTAGGCTGCGGTACAATTATGCCCAGAACTTCGCCGCTCTGGTTGACAAGCGGTCCGCCGGAAGTTTTCGGTGCGGCTGCCGGTGAATATCTGAACCATTTCCACTCGGCATTGACGCTTTCATCAATTTTAGACGTAACAGAGCCTGTGCGTACCACAAGACCGTCGCCAAGCTCGTAGGCTGCTGTAAAAACTTTGGTGTTTGTGCCCGGTGCGGCTCCCATTTTCAGTGTAATTTTGGCTTTTTTAGCGTCAAAGCCTTCAGCCTTAAAAGCAATAAAACCGCGGTTTGTGGCAAAAGACTCAACCATGTCAATCTTGTAAACATTGCCGGAACGGTCGCGGATGTAGTAAGGCCCGTATTGTGTCTGTTCTAAAAGCTTAAAAGGCGCACAGGCAGAATAAAACAAACCGTCTTCGGCAAGAAAAGCCGTTGCGACCGGCAGGTATTTGTCGTTTCTAATTGAATCGTCAATAAACTCAAACGGAAGATCATACATATAGAGAATGTTTTCTTCTTTGGGCTTCGGTACGACAACTTCAAAGACTGCTTTTTCAATTTTAGCCTTAACTTCTTTTATTAGCTGTGTCTGTGTTTTCTGTGAGCTGTTTTTGTTTTGGGCAAAGCTGAAAAAGTTTGCAGTGCAGAGGAGAAGTGCAAAAAAAGCCGCATTTTTGAGTTTCCGCTTCATGACCGCACTCCGTTTGTTTTCATCCAGTTTTTTATATCCTGCGGAAGTCTGTGACCGGTCTTTTCTGCCGCCTTAAAGCTCTCGTTTGCAAGCTTTTTGTATTCTTCGTTTTTGTCGTAGTCGCTTGATGTGCCGCAAAGTTCTGCAAAAAGTCTGCCCTCTGTTTCAAGAAATTCGCCTGTTTTTGCGGCACTTTCAGGCAGTTTGGCAAGAGCTGTTTCTGCAATTGCGGGTTTTGACACTTTAAGCGCGGCTTTTGCATAAATCAGCTGAATCTGCTGAAACAGGGCAGAGTCTTTCGGTGCGGTTTCTATTAATTCTGCAAGATGAGAACACAAATTCAAGGTTTTGCGGTACGCTCTCTGTCTGAACTGAATCTCAACTTCAAGGAATTCTATGCAGGGCACGTCAGGAAATTTCTTTTTGATGTTCTGCACAGCGGTAAGGTCTCTGCTGTCTAAGATTTTTTTCGATTTAACGAGCTTCTGCACAGATTCCCACTGGTTGCCGGACGGGCTTGGCTCGTAGGCAAGCTCCAGAATAATTCCTGCTTTTTCGGGAATGTTCTTCGGATTCTGCAGCGGCACTTCACCGTAATTGATTTTGCCCTTTGTCGCCGCATAAGCCTGTCTGGCGCCCTCAAGAACAGAAGAATATCTGCCGTCGTAAAGCGCAGTCAGCTGTTTTCCGGCAAAATAATGCGCAAAATAATCGTCCCAGCTTATGTAGGTTGCGGTAAGAAAATCGACGGCAGGCTTAACTGCAAGCAGAGCTTCTTCCTGCTTTATGTAGCCGGCACCGACGGCACAGCGGTAAAGCTCTATGATTCTGCCGTTGTCCCATGCGGATAAATCTTTAACGCGCAGTTTGTCTTTCATTGTTTCAGCAAAAAACAAAGTGGAAGCGTCCTCAACAGAAAGGCACTGCTTTTTTATTATGTCTAAAGCCGATTTACCTTTGTTTGCTTCAAAAAGCTTTACCGCATGTTGAAAAATTGCGTTGTCACCGTCATTTTTTAGATTTTCTACTGCTTTGGATATGTCTTTTGGAGAAGAAACTTGAAAATTGCTTTTTAATAATTGAATGCAGATACGCTGAAACTGTTTTGCATTGTCAGTCGGGTCAAAGCTTTTATTTGAGAGTTTGTTCAATTCAAAAAAGTTGCTCGAAAATGCGCAGGCGTAGCTTTCATATTCTAAAGCGCTTGCCTTAAGGCAGAAGCACAATAAAAACGCAAGCAGAAGTCTCTGCAAAACTTTTTGTTTCATGGGTTTAGTATATCAAAGCTGTTTAGTGGAGACAAGAACCCCGGGTTTGCGATTAGGTCAATTTTTCTTATAAGCTTTTTTGGCAAACCCTGCCAGTTTGCGACAGCCGCAAACTGGCAAAAGCTTAAATTATTTCTCCCTAAAACACGAAATAAATCTAATAAAACTGTATGGCATGTTTTAGTTATTTCAGCTTTAAGATTTTCCAGATGTCGCTGTCTTCCTGGCCTAAGCGCCAGAAAGAAACGCCCTTTACGTTTGCGGCTTCGTAAGTCTGAAGCCTCCGCGAAAGCGACCATGCGTTGTCAAAATAGAAGGTATAAGTAACTTCTTTTGAGAGCGTAAAAGTCGGAATGCCGTTGTCGATGCGCACTCTTGTAATTTCGGTGTCGTCAGAAAGTTTGCCTTTTGCGTTCTGGCCTCTGAAAAGCCGGTCAATCGAGCTGAACTTATAAGCTCCGGCTGTATCGTCATTTGACCAGGCGCGGCCATAAAAAGACTGGCCCATAATGAATTTTTCGCGCGGAATTGTCTTCTGTGCATAAGCAAGCACGTTCTTGCACCAAGCTTCAGAAGCAATCGGACCGGGCGCGCTTGTGCTCCAGTGTTCGTCATAAGCCATAACGATTATGCGGTCTACGATGGCCGCAATCTTTTCGTAGTCGTAAGCATCGCTTGAAAGCTTTCTTGTTCTTGCCGGAATTGCTACGCTCAATATCTGGTTTTTCTTGAGCTTTGACTTGAGTTCGCGTAAAAACGAAAGATAATGCTCTTTGTCGTCCGCGCTTACAAGCTCAAAATCTATCTGAAGCCCGTCATAATCAGCAGAAGCCTTGATGAGCGAATCAATCAGCGTATTCCGTATTTTGAATTCAGGGTCAAGGCAGAAGTGGGTCAGGGCGCGGCCATTGTCGATTACGACCATGTGAACACGCGCATTAGTTTCTGGCACTTTTGCGCGAGACGGCGCATCAACAAGCTTGCCGAATGTTGAAAGCCCTGCGCCGAAATAGCCGATGTCTGTAATCGGCAGTTCGCTTGAATAAAAGCGGTCTTCGCCTGCAATAAGGTAGCCCCAAATTTCGTTAAACGATGAAGCCGGAATCGTTTCAAGATATTCGTCGCTGACAGAAACCATCGTCTTTTTTTCTGGCGAAGTAACCGGCGCGACATGCCGCTCATGGTGCTTGCCCGTTTCTTCAGATAATTCTTCGTAAGGAACATTTTTGAGGTCGCTTTCATCGTCTTTGACTGTGGCTTTTGAAGAGCTGACACAGCTGAAAATGCTAAACGATAAAATAAATATAGAAAGGAAAATTCCGCCGCAAATTGCTTTTTTGTTCATGTCTGTTCCTTGATGAGCTTGTTAAAATATCTTAGGAGAAAAATTTACGTTTTGAAACAAAACTTTTCGACCGTCTATATAGAATCGGAATTTTTATTTTGAAGGTTAATAGCGTTGATAGCTGGTTTCGTAAAGAGTTGTTATGAAGCTGTGCTGAAAAAATATTGTCATGCTGAACTAGCCCTCTGCGGCTTTCTGCTCAGCATCTATATTTGCCTTATTCATCTTTTCAGCTCGCCTGGTTCAAGGCGTTTTATCAGCGTCAGCTTAT
>CADBUT010000043.1 GCA_902797925.1 uncultured Spirochaetaceae bacterium | reverse complement strand
GGGTGCACATTACATTCGATGATTGTACCCGAAACAGGCGCTTTGACAGGGCTGGCGACATAGTTTGCGCCCGGCTTAGAAGGGTCAACATAAGCTATTATTTCGTTTTTGTTGACCTTATCGCCAATGTCATAGCGCACCTGCGTAATTTTGCCAGATGTTATCGGAAATGTGCTTACTTCAGACTTTGAAGAAACGTCGCCGTTTACATGCACAGTGGCGATAATCGTTTCAGGCTTTACAACTTTGGTTGAAACTGTAACAGTGTTCGCGGCTGCATCTTGCTGCCCTGGCGCACCGCCCGGCATGCCCGGCGCACCACCACTCTTGGCGTCTTTACCCTTTCCGGCTTTGCCAGAAGCTTTTGCATTGGGCGCGCCGCCTGCCGGAGCTCCGGCAGGTGCACCAGCTCCAGGTGCTCCGCCTGCTCCACCTTTTCCAGAGCCATGGCATTGATACAAAATCAGGACTAAAAACACTGTAATTATAATCACAACAAGAAGCTGTGCCCAATTCTCTTTAGTAATTTTCATTATTTAACTCCGTATAACGAAATCAGCTCTTCGTATGAAATATTCAATGCATTCGCCAGCGTATGAAGGCTTGTGATATAGCTTATCTCGCCCTGCATGAGCGACTGCTGCGCCGTCAGCCTGTCCTGCTGCTGGCTTTCAAGCTCTGTCTGCGAAACAAGGCCGGAACCATAGCCGACACGCGCAAGCTCATAAGCCCTGTTCGCAATCTGGCAGTTAAGATCCAATATTTCAAGCGATTCATAAATGCGCCTTGTCTCGGCTGCTTTTCTGCTTATATCTTGGCGCGCGTTCTTACGTGCGGCTTCAAGCGAAATCTGCGCCTGCTTTATGGCGTCTTTTGCGCTTTTAATCGGAAGGTTCTTGTTAGAATTCGGAATCCACCCTGAAATCGGAATGCTTATTGAAGCAGAGAAAGAACCGGTTACAGAAGGCTTAGGTGCACCGTCTTTGATTTCATTGCCGGTTGAAAAATTCTCGCTCAAGTTGAGTGTCGGCGCAAGCGTGCTGTGCTGTGTTGTTCTAAGGCCAAGCTCTGCACTTGTAAGGTTCTGCACAGCCTGCTGCACGTCGTAGCGTGAATCAAGAAATTTTTGTGCAAGCTCGTTTACAGAAGGCAGCTTGAGCTCAACTGTTGCAGTTGAGCCTTTAAGCGAAAAACTTGTAGACGGGTCTAAGCCTAAAAGCAGCATGAAATTTGCGGCGTTAGCATTGTAAGTTGTCTGCGCCTGAGTAATTTTAGGTCTTGTTGACTGATATGCATATTTTGCCTTCAGCAAGTCAAGCTCAGAAGCAAGGCCGTTGTTGTAGTTAGCCTGAACAACAGCAAGCTGGTCTTTTGCAAGCTTCTGCGCTTCCTTTAAAATGGAAATATTTTTCAGCTCCGCAGTAAGGCTGTAAAACTGAGAAGTTATGTTCATTTTAAGATCAGATACAAGCTTATCGTAAGTAGTCTGTGCTATCTGATAATTAAGAATATTCTGCTTAATCTTATACGGAATTGAAGTTGAAAAACCTATCGATATGCCAGTACCAGCACTCCATCTCCATGAACTTTTTTGGTCTTTCGACAATTTTTCTGTACCGTCATAGAGTGTATGAGAATTGCTGACACTGCCTGTAACCGCAGAAATTTCAGGCAGGAACATATTCCAAGAAGCGTTTTTTACACGGCGCGCACCTTCAAGAGCAATAAGCTGCTTTTGAATATCTGAATTGTTTGCAATGGCCGTTTCAAATGCATCGTTCAAAGTAAGTACAAGCCTGTTCTCTGCAAAAACAAAAGCAGACAGTAAGAGCAATATTATAATCAGCAATTGACGGGCATGCTTCATGCGGAACCTCCGGACTGTCATTAAAGAAAGCTTTGAAGAAAAATGCGGCCTGTACATTTTTAAACTTCCGATATTACCATTTTAGGCTGTAACACTGTTTAAAGCAATAATTAAGACTTGAATTCTCTGTTATTCCGCTTTAATTTTTTGTTATTTATTCAGAAAAGCGTTTCAAAAATCTTTCATGTGTGGCACTATAAAAACTGAAATTAACAGAAAGGAAGTCTATGAACACAAAGATACTGATTATAGAAGACGTAAAAGAAATGTCTGACTTAATTTCGCTTTATCTCAAAAAAGAAGGAATGGACACCATGCAGTGCGAATCTGCAGAAGATGCACTTGCGCTGCTTGAATCTTACAGTCCCGATCTTGTTGTTCTAGACTTAAACCTTCCGGGCATAGACGGCTTTGAGTTTTTGAAACAGTTCCGCAAAAGCTTTACAGTGCCCGTAATCATCGTTTCTGCACGAGATGCAGACGAAGACATAATAAGCGGCTTAGGTGACGGCGCAGACGAATTCATCACCAAGCCGTTTTCGCCAAAAGTGCTTGTGGCGCGCATCAAGGCAATCATGCGCCGAAGCCAGGGCGCGTCTGCACCGCCAGATTCAACTTTCTCTTTCGGCGATTATCAGTTTGACTACAACAGCTTTACGCTCAAGCGCATTGTGCCGGGCGCGCCCCGCCCTGAGCGTGTGCCGCTTTCAGCAAAGGAATATGACGTGCTTGCATGCCTTATCTCGCATATTGAAACGCCGATGACGCCCGAGCAGATTTATGCGGAAGTCTGGAAAACAGAATTCGGCGATCTGTCTGCCGTCGCGGTCTATATTCAGCGCTTGCGCAAGAAAATAGAAAAAGACCCTTCAAGGCCGCAGTTCTTAAAGACAGTCTTCGGCATGGGTTACTGCTTTTCTCTTAAAGGCGAATAAACATGAAAATACGCACGCAGTTCACGATTTTTGTAGCCGGAATAATCGGACTTCCTCTTCTGGTTTTCATATCTCTTTTTCTTATAAGATATTACAACCGCCCCGAACGGCTGCTGCTTCCGGGTTATAACGAAATTTCTGAAATTGCAGAAGTGTGCATCACGCCGAAAGACTGGCATTTGATTGAGCGCACGCTGAAGCACATGCCCGCAAATGTTGAAGTTGCCGTGCTTACGGCTGACAACACGATCGTCTATTCAACAATAAAAAGCCTTGAGCAAAACAAGCAGTACACAGACGAAAAGCTCATGCGTCTGGTTCATTCAACCAGCCGGGCGTTCTATTATCAGCTTGAAACGCCAAATTCATACAGGGCTGCAAACAGCAAAGACGAAACAAGC
>CADBUT010000042.1 GCA_902797925.1 uncultured Spirochaetaceae bacterium | reverse complement strand
GGAATAAATGCTACTTTGTTACCGTCTGCATCTGTTTCTGTGCCATAAAGCGGAATAGATTCAGATGTTTCATAATCATCAGAGACTTCAACAGTTGTCTGCTTGGTTTTGTTTACATCATCCTGAGAAACAGTAATATCGTAATCAATCTGTTTATTGATTTTGTTGCTGTGTGCTTTTTCTGTTTCAATGTCTGGACCGCTGTCAGATGAAAGGAAGTCATCAAATTCAGTAACTTCATCAAATTCTGCTAAAGAATCAACAGATGGAGCAGCAGCATTTGAATTAGGTGCTGATTCATCTTGAATGGCTGCAAACATATCGTCAAAGTTGTCTTCTACAGAAGAAGATTCGCCTGAATCACTGAAGAATTCGTCAAAGTTGCTTTCATCTTCGATATTTTCGCTTGCATCAGTCTGTACCTCAGCCGCAAATTTATCATCAAACTCAAGGTCTATATCAATCGGCTCTTCGTCCATCAAATCTGACTTGCTTTCTGAAGAACCGCCGAATTCTGCATTAAGATCACTCAAGAAATCATCTGTAACATCAGATGAATCGCCCGAACTTAAGCCGAATTCATCAGAAACGTCAATTTCGCCGCTGTCGCTTAAGAAATCATCTAGAGAAAGCTCTTCAGTTTCGTTATTTCCGTCTTTTTCCGGCGGTTCCGGCGGGACAAAACTGTCTTCGGCAGCAGGGGCTTCATCAGCAGCCGGGCTTGCTTCTGGGGCTTCTATATCAGCAAATTGTGCTGCATCGCTGAATGCGCCGGCATCTGCAGCAATTCCATCAATTGAAGGTTCTGAAATACTTTCAGAATCAAAAGCTGTGTCAAAGTCGTCTTTTGTTTCAGCCGGTTCCGGCTCTGTTACAGAGTCGGCTGTATCTTCGCCTGAAATGCTTTCAAATGGCGGAAGTTCTGTAGAGATGTCAGCTTCTATATTATCAGAAGCTTCCGGTTCTTCAGACAAATCAGTTCCAGCTGCATCTTCTGATGCTTCAGAAAGAGAACTGTCTTCAGGCTCAATAGGAGAAAAATCGCTGTTTTCTTCTATATTTTTAACAATACCGAAGTCTTCTGTTTCAGGTGTTGAACCGAAATCGGGCAAATTCATCAAGTCATCTGTTAAAGCTATAGGTTCAGCATTTTCAGAATTGCCATAATCTTCTGTTTCTGGCGTTGAGCCGAAATCCGGCAGATCAAAGCTGTCGTCTAAGTTTATCGGCTTATCATAATCGGCTTCATCTGCCAACGTTTCGTCTGCTTCAAAATCTGGAATGTCATCATCTTGATTTGAAGTATCTGTTATTGCTGTTTCAAGCTTGTCGAAAGATGAATCTTCAGTCAGGTTAATCTCATCAAAAGCTTCTTCTTCCTGGTCAGAGACATCATCAGCAGACTGCAATGAATTCTCAATCTCTGTTTCAGACGGTTCTTCAAGAGGCGGAACTGTAATATTGTCTACAGACGGATAATTGAAGTTAGGCGCATCGTCAAGCGGTTCCCAGTTTTCGGCAGAATCTTCTTCCTGAAAATCTTGAAACGAAGCTTCGGCTGGAGCAGGAGCGGCAGCCGGTGCCGGTTCAGGCTCAGAAAATACCGGTGGCTCTGAATTAATTGAATTATCAATTAGTTCTGTGTTATCAGTTGTTTCAGTATCAAGTGAAAAATCTGAATCTGTAATCTGCTCTGTATCAGTTATATTTTCGTTTGTATCAAGGTCAGAAATACCGTCAAAGTCAGGTTCCGGTAAGTCCTGCAAAAAAGATGAATCTGAAATCTCATTTTGATTGAATGAATCATCAGATTCTAAAGAATCAGGGGAATTTTGAATATTATCATCAGAAGGTGTGTCTACAACATCTTCTGGGGCTTTTTTGACCCAAATGCCGAACTGTTCAACTTCTTTTTCATTGGCATCAGAATCAAAATCATCATTCATATTAAAAGCCATTAAAAACTCCGTATAAAAAATATAACCTTTTAATATACATTAAAACTGAGTATGTCTGGAAAATATCAATTTATATTTTCCCGGGCACAGATTCTTACGATAATTTCGGCAGAAATCTCAAATTTGCCCACATACATTTTTTTGTAGATATATTAGATATATTGTAAAGCTATTAGACGCTACTTGCAAGAAAATAGTAAAAAAAGTTTGAATTTAAATTACAGAAAACGCTTGAAAACCAATGTTGAAAAACGCACTTTCTGCCGTTATTAGTCTTATGACACGTATGAAAGTTTTAGTGGCTGCGTTTTTTGGCACGCTTGTCTATGTGTTTATTTCTGTCGGTTTTGGACCTGAGGGGTTTTGGGCAGTTTCTCAACTGGAAGAACAAAAACAGATGATAACGGCTAATTTGCAATCAATTCAGCAAATTAACGATGGGCTTAAGATTGAATTTCAGGGCTTGAGGGTAGACCCTGATGTGATTGCAGCTTATGCTAAAAAATTAGGCTATAAAAAAGAAAATGAAAAGTTAATCCGCCTGCAGGGCTTGTCTTCGCCAACAGAATTTGTTCCTGAAACAGGAACGCCGATGATTCTTGGTAAGATAAACTATATTCCAGAATGGCTATGCAAAATTTCTGGTTTATGCATCTTCTGTTTTTTCATGGCAATCTTTGCCATGCAAGACTTACGCAAGAGATTGCAGCAGAAACGGACTGTAAATCTTTATTATGAAAATACTCAAAGAGCATTCTGATTCAGCAGAACGAGCCGCCGTATGCATGAAAAACGGCGGCACTATTATTATTCCGACTGACACAATTTATGGCTTCTCTTCAATTGCCGGCGACGGCGGCGCAAGAATAAGGCAGATAAAGGGCAGGGCAGAGACCAAGCCGTTTATCGAGCTTGTTGATTCTATTGAAGCTGCTAAATCTATAAGCAGTATTGAAATACCAGAAAAGCTTTTGCTGTGCTGGCCAGGGCCTCTTACCGTAATCGTGCCAAGAAAAGCTGAATTCGGCGGCGGAACTGTCGCACTGCGCTGCCCCGGAGACGACTGGCTGAGAAAAGTCATTGCTCTTACGGGAAAAAGTATCTACTCAACAAGCGTAAACCGCTCAGGCAACCCGCCGATGCTCCGCATTGACGAAATCTTAAAAGAATTTGAGTCCGAAGTAGATTTGATTGTGTGCGGCGGCAATTCAAAGCAGACAGCAGCTTCTACGCTTGTAGACATAAGTTCAGGCGAAATCAAAGTGCTAAGGCAGGGCGCGGTAAAGCTTGACTGATGTGTCTTTTAGGTGCGCCGACTGAATAAACTGCATCAGCTTGAGAAAACCGGCTCAAAATGCTATAATCGCCAGCATGAAACAGAAAGGCACGAAACCTATCGCGCAAAACAAAAAGGCGCGTTTCAATTATACAATAGAAGACTCAATTGAATGCGGTATCGAACTGAAAGGCACAGAAATTAAATCGTTCAGAGACAGCAGCATATCGTTCCCGGACGCATTCGCTGAAATAATAAATCATGAAGTCTGGATTAAAAACCTACACGTTTCAGAAAATCCGTATTCGTCAATCTTCAACCACGACCCGGACAGACCAAAGAAGCTCCTGCTTCACCGTGAGGAAATAAAGCGCCTTGAAAGAAAAGTCACTGAAAAAGGATACACACTTATTCCGCTTGATTTTTACTTTAAAGACGGCCGCGTGAAGGTCAATCTTGGCATCTGCAAAGGCAAAAAGATGTTCGACAAACGCGCCGACATCCGCGAGCGCGATGTGCACCGCGACATGCAGCGCGAATTCCGCTCAAAACTGGACGGCTGATTTTGCATTAGCTTTATCTTTGGAATTAGTCTAATCGAGCAAAATACCAAGATTCCTTGCGGAATCTTGTAAAGTGTGCACAAAGGCTTTCCATGCTTTTCTCCTCTAAAAAGGCTACTTGTTTTTTATGCGCTCAATGTGCTATCTTTAGAGCATGGCTTCAAACGTAAGTGGAATTGAATATTCGTTTTTTGTAAAGCAGCACCGCCGCAGAAATGAGATTTTCTTAATCGGCTTTATTCTGATTATTTTTTTCATCTGCTCTTTCTGGCAGAAATTTTTGCTGTTTCCAGTTTCCGTTTCATCTGAATCTATGAAACCGCTCGTAGATTCCGGCGACATTGTGATGGTAACGCCGCTTGCGTCTATAAAGCCTGTCGATGGCGGCATTCCTGTTCTTTCGTCAATTGCGCATTGCATTGAGCTCAAAAGGGGCGACGTTGTGCTTGTCAGCCCGACAGCCGGAATGGAAAAATCTATTCCGAAACAAATCTTGAACAGCATTGTCAAGTTCGTGACGTTTCAGCGTTATTCACTCACAGAAAAATCTAACCTTGTTACAGAATCAGACAGCGTAAGGCGTATCGTCGGCTTTCCAGGCGACACGCTCTATATGAAAGACTGTGTGCTTTACATAAAGCCTCAGAACACAAGCCATGCACTCACCGAATTTGAGCTTTCAGACATTCAGTATGATATTTTCATTGAAGGAACTGATGCTTCTTGGAGCCGCGAAATAGGCTTCCCCGGCGAAATGGACACAGTTGTTTTGAAAGACGATGAATATTTTGTGCTTGCTGACGACCGCTCTCATGGAATCGATTCGCGCTATTATGGGCCTGTAAACGGCAGAAATATCAAAGGCAAGCTAGTTTTACGCTACTGGCCGCTCGGCAGATTCTCGCTTTTATAGACTGAAAACATGAAACCTTGCGCGCTTTATGTGCATATTCCGTTCTGCAAGTCAAAATGCGCGTATTGCGATTTTTTCTCTGTCGTCTGCAAAGCAAGCATAGACAATGCGTATATTCGGCATTTGATTGAAGAAGCCGGAACACGCGTCGCGCAGTTTGACGTTTCTGAGTGGAGCACAATCTATTTCGGCGGCGGCACGCCGAGTTTGCTTGCACTAAACCAGATTGAAACGCTGATTAGCGGGCTTAAAGCCGTGCGCCCTGCAGCAGAAAACGCTGAAATTACGTTTGAATGCAACCCAGACGACATAACAGTTGAACTGCTTGAAACGCTGAAAAAATGCGGCGTTAACAGGCTTTCGGTTGGGCTTCAAGCCATGAACGATAAGCCTTTAGCGCTTGTAAACAGAAGGGCGCACCGTGCAGAAAACTTGCGTGCGTTAAAGCTGCTTGCAGAGCATTGGCTTGAACCGCAGCAGATTGTGCCACAAAAGCTTGTGCGCGGCGCACAGCCACACTATGACGCGCCGCAAAACCTTCCTGAATCGCCGTGCCCGAAGCACCGTCTTTCAGTTGATTTAATCTGCGGCCTGCCCGGTCAGACAGCTCAAGACTTTTTTGCCGGGCTTGAAGATATAATCAGTTGCGGTGCAGACCACATCTCGCTTTATTCGCTTACGCTGGAAGAAGATACGCCGCTTTATAAAGCAGTTGATTCCGGCAAGGTTAAGCTGCCCGAAGCAGAAGAAACTGATTCGTGGTGGATTAAGGCGCGCGACACGCTTGAGAAGAGCGGCTTTGCCCAATACGAAGTTTCAAATTTTGCAAAGCAGGGCTGCCGGAGCAGGCACAACATGACTTATTGGCAGATGCTGCCGTATATCGGCATAGGCGCAGGCGCAACCGGCACTGTTGGCAGCCTGCGCTACACAAACAGCCGCTCAATTAAAGACTGGCTTTGCGGTGCAGGTGAGGAGCGTGAACTACTTCCGCCTGAAATTCAGCAGTTTGAATATCTTATGATGGCGTTTAGAACTGTTGACGGCGCAGACGCAGTTGAGTTCGAGACACGCTTCGGCAAAAGCCTTGACGTTATAGAGCCTGTCTTTTCAAACTGGTGCAGACGCGGCCTTGCAGAAAAAAACGGCAGCCGTTACGCGCTCAATAAGCAGGGGCTGCTGCTTCTTAACCGCTTCTTAGAAGAAATCATCTGTTTCTTTGAATAGCTTGCGCTTCATTAATTCGGGCTATATAATAAATTCAGTTTTTATAAAACAAACGGATCAATTTCATAACGCGTAAAAGGAAGAAAACATGAAAGTGACGAACGAACAGCTCAAGACAATATATTTTGGCGCACTTCAATTCAAAGAAAACAAAGACGGCTTTTTGCAGGCTTTTCAATATAACGACGAGCAGATGGCTTATTTCAAAAAAGCTTCTGATTTCTGGTATGAACGCTGCTCGGCTTCTACTTCTAAGACTTTGGAATTCAGCACGAAAGCGACAGAATTTTCGTTTGATTACAAGCTCGCATGGAAAGGTTCAGAAGATTCGATTGAGCTTGAAATTGACGGCTTGATTGATAAAATCTTTTATATTAAAGACTTAAAGGAAGAGGGCAAGCTTTCTTTTAAGCTGCCGGAAGGCGAAAAGAAAGTTGTTGTTTATCTGCCGGCTGACGCAACAATCTGGCTCAAGAATTTTCAGATTGATGCTGATTTTGTTCCGGCTGT
>CADBUT010000041.1 GCA_902797925.1 uncultured Spirochaetaceae bacterium | reverse complement strand
GAATACGGCAAAGGCTCTACATTTACAGCTGTTGTCAAACAGTCTGTTTCAGAATACAAGCCGCTTGTTGAAACAAAAGACGCTGTTAATAAGAAAATTCTTTACTTTGAACCGAATAACAGAACCAGCCAGTTCATGCTGAAAGAATTTGAAACGCTCAATTCTCAGGTTGATCTTTGTGTTGACGTTAAGACTGCTACAGACTGTCTTGACAGAAATAAAACGGGAGACAAATCAGACTATGACTTTGTATTTGTCTCTTCAAAATATTTTGACAAAGTCCAGCAGTGCATAAAAGCCGAAAATCTTTCAGACTTGAAAGTTGTACAGATTGCAGAAGATTCTGTCGCTGTTTCACAGAGCAAAACCTGCGTTCTTGTTACGCCAGTTTCATGTATTCAGCTTGCACAGGTGCTTTCTGGCAACGATTCTCTGGCACAGACACATCTTGCGCAGACACACAACTTTACAAGAGTTTTTGCGCCGGACGCAAAAGTTCTTGTTGTTGACGATAATTCAGTCAACTTGAAAGTTGCAAAAGGTCTCTTAAAGACTCATGACATCGACTGTGAGACGGCAATTTCAGGCTATGATGCACTCGGTTTGATTTACAAAAAGACCTATGATCTGATTTTTATGGATCACTTAATGCCAGACATGGACGGTATTGAAACCACACACAAAATCAGGGCTTTGGAAAACAACGAAAACAGCAAAAAGCCTATTATTGCGCTTACGGCAAACGCACTTAGCGGAATGCGCGAGATTTTCCTTTCTGAAGGATTGAATGACTTCTTGTCTAAGCCGATTGAACCGGCAAAGCTTAACGCAATTCTTGCAGACTGGCTTCCGATTGAGAAAATCAAATACAACACAGACGAAGCTGAACCCGACACACAGCCCGAAGAAAAAGCGGCTGAAACAGAAGAAACTGTTATTGAGGGTGTAAACTATCAGAGCGGCCTGGGCTTTGCCGGCAGCGACAAAGCAACTTACATGGACATTCTTAAAACTTTCTCAAACGATTACGAGAAACGCGACAAAGAGCTGCACAATATGCTTGCAGCCGGCGATTTTCAGGGCTTTACGACAAACATTCACGGCCTAAAGAGCGCCTCAAAGTACGTCGGTGCAGAGGCTGTTTCGGAGCTTGCCGCAAAACTTGAAGAAGCGGGAAACAAAAGCGACAAACAGTATATCGACGCTCATTTTGAAGAATGTATGTCGCTTTACAAGTCGGTCTGCCGAAATATTCAGGATTATCTTGAAAAAGAAGTTACGCCGCAAAATGACACTGAAAAGGGCGACATCCACCTGCTTGCAGAAAGCGCAGAACTTTTGAAGCAGTACGCATACGACATGGATATAGTTTCTTTTGAAGAAGAGCTGAAAAAAGTTGCTAATTATTCATGGGATGATATAATAAAGGCAAAACTAAATGATGTTTCAGAAGCAGCATATTCTTATGATTATGGAAAAATGTCTGAAGAAACAGAAAAGTTGTTATCAATAATTACTGAAATAACTGATACATCAAATAAAGCAGAATAAGTGAGGAAGTAAATGAAACAGATTTATCTTGTGGACGATGAAATTACCAACCTGCGTGTTGCTGAAAGCGCCTTAAAAGACCGCTATGAGTTAAGACTGCTCACAGGCGGCAAGCAGCTTTTTGTAATGCTTGAGCGCGCCTTGCCGGACTTGATTTTGCTTGATATACGTATGCCGGAAATGGACGGTATTGAGGTAATGGAATTATTGAAGCAGCATAATGACTATAAGAAGATTCCTGTCATTTTCCTTACATCAAACACAGACAAAGACGTTGTTACACACGCACTCAAGCTCGGTGCTGTTGACTATATTGCAAAGCCTTTTGATGTAAACCAGCTGCCGATAAGAATCCAGAAGGTCATCGGCTTTGATTGATACGGCTTAATCAGCTGACGCGCAAATTTTTACATAAAGACAAAAAAGGCTCAATTCCTGCATCATACAGGACTTGAGCCTTTTTCTTATGTTTTTACGGCTTTAAATGCCTCTTTTCAAAATTCGCTTAATATCTTGCCTTGCGCAGACGAACCTGCTCGATGTCGTTACTGAAAAGCTCGCGGAGGTCGTTCAAACCGAGTGCCATCAAAGCCATGCGGTCAATACCGATACCCCAGGCAAGAACCGGGCAGTCAATTCCCATAGCTTTTGTAACTTCAGGACGGAAAATACCTGAACCGCCAAGCTCGAACCAGCCCAAAACAGGATGCTTAATGTGCACTTCAACAGAAGGTTCTGTGAACGGGAAGTAGCCCGGAACGTATTTGACTTCTGTAGCGCCGGCGATTTCTACCGCAAACATTTCGAGGAAGCCGAGCAAAGTCTTAAGATTTACTTCTTCGCCCAAAACAATGCCCTCTGTCTGATAGAAGTCTGACAAATGGGTTGCATCTACCTTGTCATAGCGGAAACAGCGCGCGATTCCGAAATACTTGCCAGGAATTTTCGGTTTTGAAGCAAGCTGATGTGCCGAAAGTACTGTACCCTGGCTTCTCAAAATCAGGCGGCGCGTAAAGTTCGTGTCGAATTCGTAGTTCCAGCCACGGCTGCCGGAATTTCCGCCGTCGCGGTGTACTGCAGCTACATTAGAAAGATACGGCTCTTCGATTTTCTTTGCGTGTGTAGGATTCTTCACATAATAAACGTCATGTATATCGCGCGCAGCGTGGAACTGCGGCATGAACAGAGCATCACCGTTCCAGAATTCTGTTTCTACAAGCGGACCGTCAAATTCTTCAAATCCGATTGAAACAAGCTTGTCTTTTACGCTCTCAAGGAATGAAACATAAGGATTTGTTCTACCCAAAATAATGCGTGCAGGCGGAACAGCAATATTGTAGCCGCGGAATGCTTTGTTCTTCCATTCGCCAGAAGCAATCATCTTTGGTGTAAGAGCACCCAATTCTTCGCCTGTTAAGCCGGCATCAAGCAGCGCCTTTTTTACGTTCTCTGCATCTGCCGTAAGCTTATAAACAACCGTCTCGCGCTCAACAATGCGGAAAGCGGCATCTGCTGCGCCGCGCTTCTTTGCCAGAGCACCGATACAGTCAAGTTCTGCCTTTGAAAGAGAAGTCTGATCCATAAGTCCGTTTTCACAGGCAGCAGCTTTTTTCAGCAGGCTTGCTGTTACGGCAATACGGTCACTTGCAGGCTTACCGGTATAGGCAGCTTTTTTATTTGCGTCCATAGCGAGAACGCCTTCTTTAGAAAGCTGTCCGAAAGCACTTCCGACATCTTTGTTTTCAATTTTAAGCGCGGCGGCAATTTCCGGCAGAAGATGCGGACCATTATCCTTCAAAAATGAAATAATACGCTCATCATTTGTACCATTCTCAGCAAAGCTCCGGCCGAGATCAGTAATTTCAAAATAAGTATGAGGTTCCCGGCGTACTACTGCTGCAAGCTCTTTGCCGACAAGCCAGGAAAACGCCTGATTTGCATGACCTTCTTTATAATCAAGTTCTTTCTGCAAACGTTCAGACGTTAATTCGTCTTTTGCACCGTATGTCCGCAAAACACGAATTTCAAGCGGATGCAAGTTTTTGATAAGCGCATGTGTGTCCATCAATAATCTTCCTGAATTAAATATTTTCTAAATATTATATTGGCTCTATAGCGAGCCAGATGATTCACATTATCAAAGCGTAATACAGCAGGTGAGGCATAGTTATACCAGTCATAGCCGAATTCCTGTGTAAGTTTACGCGCAACATCTCTGACAGCATAAACAGCATCACTTTCGCGATACAGGTTGTCAAGAACAATATATGTTATATAGGCTTCCTCGCCATAAGGAGAATAGCGCACTTCAACAGTATAATTCAATGTTGTATCAGGAATTGTATCAGAAAAAGATCTGTATACAATTTCTTCCCACGGATTAATATTATTTGTTTCAGTTTTCTGTGCAAATACACATACAAAAGAAAACAAACAAAACAAAACAACAAAAAATGATTTTTTCATCATAGCCACTCTCCTGGATTGGGGAATAAACATCTCAATAGATGTTTTGCATCAAACTGATACGTTTAGGCACAATCTGTGTAATTGTACTCTTTTCTTGGAATCTGGTAAAGCATCTGCAGCAAAAAGGCAGACACTTCCCTAAATTATAAACCGATTACAGCCATAATGAAAGCCGTAACCGGTAAAATAGTTTACAAATAATTCCGGCTGAAAAGGTTTATTCCTTCCAGCGGATACGGCATTCTGTTCCCTTCAAATCTGTCAGAAGAGTTACCAACGGAATGCTCATTGTAATTGTACTGTCTTTTACAGCGATGTCATTTTCTCTGCTGTTAGTCATTTCAGCAGAAAGAATTGTTCCAGGTACTGAAAAAATCAGATTGACTCTTGCTTTCTGCAAATCTTGAGCGATTTTATCGCCGTATGCAATTGCAATTAAGTCCGTATATTCCTGGGCGCTCATTACTTCGCCGGTAAAAATCGGAGCTATAAGAAGCTCAATATACAGCGCGGTGTCTTCAGGCATAACGGCAACAGCCTTTCTTACGTTTTCGGGCGTAAGCTTAATGCGCAT
>CADBUT010000040.1 GCA_902797925.1 uncultured Spirochaetaceae bacterium | reverse complement strand
TACAGACCGCGTGTCGGATATTATACGCAGACAACCACATACTTAATCGGAAGAAAACCCCTGCCGGAAGAAAGTGATGAAGGTGACGGGCTTTTTAATTTTGCGCATCCGTCGCAGCTTATGGAGCAGAGGCGGGAAGGGCTTTTCTTGAGAAACCTCGACACGCCTTTAAGCGGCTACTCAAACGATTATCTGAAGGTGCTCGCCGATGCGTATTCAAATCTCGGCGCGATGATTGGTGTTCAGGGCGATTTTTCTCCAGAAGATTCCTACTTTAAGAAGATTGCATTTACAGATTTGTTTGCGGTAAGCCGTAACCTCTACAAACTTGAAGACAATGCTTTATACAGCCCGAAAAATAAATACGGTGTTTCAGAATGGAATAAGTCTGTTGTTTTTGGTAAGAAGCTGCCGTTCAGGTTTGCGGCTGGGCTTGAAGCGCAAGGCTCAAGCGACCACACGACATTCAGTATTTCTCTGCCGTTTTATTCAGACCCTTTCTTTAAGGCTGATTTTTTGAACCGTAGCGAACACATGGACTGGATAAATTATGTTACTAAGCAGGGTATCAGTACTGAAGCCGAAATGGAAAAATACAAAGATGATATACTTGAGTCTTATTCATGGAAAATAAACGGTTCTATTTCGCCTGACTGGGGCAGAGTTTCTGATATTTTCAATTTTAGAATTACTTCAATAGCCTCAAGTTTAGACTGGGCTTCAAAACAGGATAAAAGCATTACTTCAGAAGTTTCAACAGACAGACAGTTTTTCTATCCGTCGCAGATTGTACCGCTTTCGCTTTCAGCTTCTGTCACAGGCACGCTTTTCAGTTATCCCCCTAAAAAAAAGCAGGCTGCAGAAGCAGCGGTGGAACCGCCTGATATTGATTTGGAGACGCCTGACGTCTGGACTTCTGAAAGCGAAGACGGCGGGAGCGGGGGCTCTTTCTCTAATGACGCGACGTTCCCTGTGCTTGCGGTTAATTCACCGTCTGTAAAAGAAATAGAAAAATTTAAGTATTCGCTTGATTACAGTTACACACCGAATTTTACTTCTTTATTCAGTTATTCTGCTGAAGCATGGCCGAATGCAGCTGCAAAAGCCTGGAAAGACTATATGTCAAATTTCATTGCTTTCTCAGGCGATTTCAAAATTGCAAGTTCTGCTGTCTGGTACGACGGTTTTGCCCAGCTTGATAATGACATTGTTTTCAGTCCGTCTTATCAGCACCACCCGCAGATTTCTGAAAAATTCTATCCTACGGTTGCGGCAAGAAACCAGGTAAGACAGTCTGACTATATGGCAAGAAAACTGGATTTGTCTAATACGAATACGCTGAAATTCAAACCTTTCATTTTAGACGATTATTGGTACGATTCTTATATAGCCTGGACGCTTAAGCTGAATTTAATCCGCACTGAATATATTGGAAAAAACGGATCGCCTGCATGGAAATATAATACAGTCAACGGCTCGCCTGAATCGATTCCGGAGCATAATATTACATCGGCTGCAATTTATAAGAATGACGATATAAACGGCAGCTTTACTTTGATTACCAACCTGCCACCGCAGCTGCCAAAATACGAGATGAAATTTGCCGGCTCTGTTCCGCATTTTTCAACAAAAATGGAAAGCGGCATTGCCGTAAGATCCAGAGAAGATCCGAACTGGGATTTTATGCCTTTTGTTGAAGAAGTGTCCGTAAACGGTTTTGACAATAAATTCACTATGTCTCAGTCTTATAAGTACCTGACAACCCAGCACAGAAATGAATATTTGAATTTTTCTGCGTCTTATAATGGACTGACTGTTTCTTATTCAAGGCTTTATACGACAGGCTTTAAATTTGACAATAAGACCGGCTGGAAGACAGACGGAGAAGAAAGATTCCGCTCTTATCAGGGAAAAATCAGCTACGAGAGCCCTGCAAAATCATATTTCTGGTGGGGCAACAGAATCGGGCTTGCACCGTCTTTGTCTACTGCACTTGTCTGGGATTTTCTGCGGCCACCTTTGAGCTACTTTACTTTTTCGCCGGCTCTGCACTTTAGAATCAACGACTTTATAGAGATTAAGTTTTCTTCAGAGCATAGAAACGACGTAGTCTTCCGTTATTTTCAGGGTGCACTCGGCTACGAGCCTAAACTGCCGGGCGAGACAAATCTCTGGCAGGATTTGATGGATTCTTTCAACTTTGCTGAATACAACAAGCGCAAGCTGTCTGGTTTCAAATTAAAGGCACTTTCTTTAGAGATGAACCACAACCTGCATGACTGGGACGTAAAATCAAAATTCAAGATTGAACCGCGCCTTTTGACTGAAAAAGGTGTCACAAGATATGACTATTCGCCTTATATTTCTGTTTCTGTAGTATGGAAGCCTATGACCGCAATGCAGAGCAATATTGTTGATGAATATGGTTCTGTTAAACTGAACCCTTGACGGATAACAGTGCGCAATGTAAAATTGCTCTAGTGGAATCTTCTTATACGATTGTCGTATCAGATCCTGAGCTTCTTTCTCAGCTGTGCGGCATAAATGACAGTAATTTGCAACTCATCGAAGAACACTTGGGTGTAAGCATTTTTTTGCGCGGCAACGAGCTTTCAATTTTTGATGCCGGTGTAGAGATTTGTGACAGATTTAAGCTTCTGCTTGAACGTGTAATAAATGAACTTTCTGCCGACTGTTCCAATCCAAAAGATGTTATTCAGTCTGTTATAAAAGATTTTGCTGATTCAGACCAGAACGGCGGCGAGGAGATTCATCCGTCTCTTGCAAAAAATTTCATTCAGATTCCCGGCGCGTTCCAGCGCGTTTATCCAAAAACAGCACAACAGGCGGCTTTTATTGCTGCTATGCGTAAATATGATATGGTTTTCTGTTCCGGTCCAGCCGGTTCTGGCAAGACTTTTCTTGCTGTGGCAGAAGCATTGTCGCTGCTGCTTTCAAGAAAAAAGCGCCGGCTTGTGCTCACAAGGCCTGTTGTTGAGGCTGGCGAAAGTCTCGGTTTTTTGCCCGGCGACCTTGAACAGAAGATAAATCCGTATTTACGGCCGTTGTACGACGCAATGGACAGCCTGCTGCCGAGAGATGTGCTCCGCCGTATGGATGAAAACGGCATGATAGAGATTGCACCGCTTGCATACATGCGCGGGCGCACTCTGAATGACAGTGTAATCATTCTTGACGAAGCACAGAATACTACAACAGAACAGATGAAAATGTTCTTAACAAGAATGGGAGAAGGGTCAAAAGTATTTATTACCGGCGACATAACTCAAATAGATTTGCCGAAGCGCGTAACATCAGGGCTTGTTCAGGCGACAGAAATTCTTTCTTCTGTTGACGGCATCTGCGTTATGCAGATGCATGCTGATGATGTTGTGCGGAATCCTTTGGTAAAAAAAATAATTAGAGCTTATCAAAATGCGGAAGAATTTTAGTAGAAATCGTAACAGCCAGCACAAAGACGGAATCTTATTGCATTACATTCATTCTATAATGGATTCTGTCAATAAATCAAAGTCATGTCTGCTTGTATTACTTGCAGTGTTTCTGCTTGCGGCTTTTACGTCAATTATTGATTATGCAACCAGGAACAGGGCTGTTAAGCCGCTTTATACAGAATATGAAGTCGGACAGGTTTCTGATATTACTGTTGTTGCAAAACGGACAATAATTCCTGTAACAACAGACGGACTTGTTGTACGTGCCGGCGAGAAGATTATCCGCAAAGGTTTCCCTATAACAGAAGAAGCTTACGAAAAGCTGAAAATTATTGCCGATGAGCCGTCAAAGATGGACTTTAAAGGTGTAGGCAGAACCGTTCTTTTTCTGCTGCTGCTTGTTCTTGTTGCACTGCTTTCATTTAAGGCTCTTCAGAAAAATCATATTTTTAAATTGCGGGAAGCTGTTTTCATGGGTGCGCTGTTTATTCTTGTTTATTGTTTAGCGGCACTGATGGTAAACACAAAAACATTGCAGTCGCCGTTCTATCTTGTTGTAGTAATTCCGGCGGCACTGTGCACAATGCTTATTACTATTCTTATAAATATTGAGACGGCAAACTGCTTTTCGCTTATATTTGCAATGGGCAGTTTTGTAGCTACTTCTTATAATCCTGTAGTCTTTCTTTTTGTGCTGATTTCGAGCCTTATAAGCGCGCGCCTTGTCTGCAAGATGGAAAAGCGCATTGATTTTATCTATGTGTCGTTTATTCTTGCATTTTTGGATGCGCTTGTTCTGTTTGTTCTTTGGGTGATTTTCCCGCGTACATCTGCAAATATAGCTATAAGCCTTGTCGGCATTGCGTTCAACGGCTTTATCTCGGGCGTTCTTGTTTTGGGCTTCCTTACACCGTTAGAAAGTCTTTTGAATACTGTTACAGTTTTCCGTCTTATGGATTTGTCAGACTTGAATACGCCGATTATGAAGCACCTTATGGTTACGGCGCCGGGAACATACAGCCATTCGATGATGGTCGCCACGCTTGCAGAAAGTGCGTGCCGCGAGATAAATGCAAACCCGCTTCTTGCGCGTGTCGGTGCCTATTACCACGACTTGGGAAAATTGGAACAGCCCGAATACTTTGTAGAAAACCAGGGCGCGTACAACAAGCACGACGAGCTTAATCCGCGGCTTTCTGCATCTATTATCAGGCGGCACGTCAAAAAGGGTGTGGAGAAGGCGCACCAGCTTCATCTTCCGCAGGAAGTCATCGATATTATCGCCGAGCACCATGGAAACGGAATTATCGCCTATTTTTACAACGAAGCCAAAAAGCTTGATGAATCGATTTCGCCGGATGAATTCTCTTATCCGGGCAATCCGCCTTCAACAAAAGAATCAGCTGTCGTAATGCTTGCCGATACTGTTGAAGCTGCGTGCCGCACGCTTGAGAAACCTTCAGTTCCGCGCCTTGAGAAATTTATACGCCAGCTTGTAATGAAGAAATACGAAGACCGCCAGCTTGACAAGTCTACTTTGACATTCAAAGAAGTTGACACAATCCAGGAAGTTTTTGTAAACACACTTGCAAGCTATTATCATTCACGTATTGAGTATCCGAACCAGAAAGACCCTGACCAGAATGATTCAAATGAAAAGGGCGACGAGGGCGAGAAACAGGAAAAACAGGAAAAGAAGAATGAATCTAAGGAAAACTAGATGAAAAACAATGTTTTTGTTGATATGGAAGAAGGCTTTGACGCACCGTCTTGGTTTGAGCAGATTGAGCCGTTTTTGCAGACTGTGCTTGAAAAGCTTGAGCTTGACCACTGGGAAGTGTCTGTATTGTTCTGCCGCGACCCGTTTATTCATGAGCTTAACAGACAGTACCGTAAGATTGATAACCCGACCGACGTGCTTTCTTTTGAAAACGGCGGCGATTACGAGGACGAAGCAGGCGAAAGCTGGTTTACAGCCGGAGATATTGTTATAAGTCTTGATACGCTTAAATCAAACTGCAAAGAATTCGGCGAAACACCCGACAATGAGCTGAAACGTCTGCTTGTTCACGGTGTTTTACACTTAAAAGGCATGGACCATTCGGATAATTCACCGGAACAGGAAATGCTTGTTTTTCAGGAAGATTTTCTGAAAAAATTAGATTATAAACAAATTATTACAGACTGAAAAAATTAGGAATTGAGAATGAAAGTTTTAGATAAACTGTTTGGAAAATCTGGTGAGGAGGACCCTCACAGTAGCGGCTCTGCTGTAACAGCGGCAGAGCAGGAACAAATTCTAGAAGAAAAACGTGATATGATCCGCGGCGTTGAGGATTTGTCTGAGACAGCCGTAAAAGAGGTAATGATTCCGCGGATTGATGTTGACTTTATTTCAGACGAAATGACGATGGACGAAATTCTTGAAACTGTAACTACAAGCGGCCATTCGCGTTTTCCTGTTTATAACGGCTCAATCGATAACGTAGTCGGTGTGCTTCATGTCAAGGATTTAATCCGTTCTGTGGCAAAACATGAGAATTTCGACCTGGATAAGGTAATTCGTAAGCCTTTTTTTGTTCCGGAGTCTAAACGTATTGACAGTTTGTTACGAGAATTTAAAAGACGTCATGTTCACATTGCTATTGCTATTGATGAATATGGCGGAATGTCAGGTATCGTATGTCTCGAAGATATAATTGAGCAGATTGTAGGCGACATTCAGGATGAGTTTGACAACGAACGCGAAGATATTCTGGTGATTTCAGAAAATATGTGGCTGTGCGATGCACGCGTAAATGTTGAAGACTTGAATGAGACAATTGGTTCAGATTTTCCAGATGAGGAATTCGATACTCTTGGCGGTTTTGTATTTGATTTGTTCGGTAAAATTCCAGTTAAGTACGAAAAAGTCAGTTGGAATTCTTATGATTTTATTGTGCAGGACATGGAAGGACACCGTATTAACCAGATTAAGGTTATTAAACGAACAGGAGAATAACGGTGGGTGGGAATAAAAAACGATTTTTGGTGTTAGTGTTTCTGGCAGCTGGTGCAATGATTTTTGCTCAGTCTGTTTTCGGCACATCGGGCGCAAAAAAGCCGTCTGCTCTTGAATGGTACAATAGGGGAAAAGACGAGCAGGACGTACAGAACTGGTACACTGCAATAGAGCTTTATCAGGAAGCGGTACGCGCAAACCCGTCTTACGGACAGGCTTGGCTTAGCCTTGCTGAATGTACTTATGCGCTCGGCGAATACGATTTGGCGATTTCCTATGCGGATACGGCTGCCGAATACTTAAAGAACACTACAGCAATTGATAATCTTAAAGGTTTTGCGTTAATCGGTCTTGCAAGACTTGATGAAGCCCGCGCTGTTTTTGACAAAGTTCTGACGCGCTACCCAAATGATACAGACGCACGTTTTGGTCTTGCGGAACTTGACATTTTTATCGGTAAAATCTCCGGGGCAGAGTCTTATTATCTTGATGCCCTTAAACGTCAGCCTGAAAGCCGCAAGGCGCTTCTTTCTCTGGCACTTGTTTCTTACGAACTTGGAAAGACAAAAGCCGCAAAAGAATATATCAATCAGGCTTTAAAATATCACAGCGACAATCCTGAAGTGCATTATTTTGCGGCATATATTCTTGCAAGAGAAGGCTCTTGGATTGAGGCAGAAGGCCGCGTCCGCGCCGCCATTCAGTTAAAGCCGGGCTATGATGAAGCTTACAGCCTGCTTGCTTCGATTTTATACTCTACAATGAGATACCAGTCTGTTGTTGATATCTGCGAATACCGCATCAGCCGCGACAGAAAATCTACGTCGGCATGGTATTTAAAGGGCCTTGCGCTTACAAGACTTAACCGCATAGAAGAAGCTATCGCGACATATCAGAGCGGACTTGAGATTGACCCCGAAGACGAGATTATGCGCACGGCTATGGAACAGCTCGTGTGTTCTTATCTTGATATAGAAGACAGCCGCCGCGCAAGATGGGCGCAGTGGCACAGCAAAAAAGCCGAAGAATTTTCACAGAAGTACCAGTCTTTGCAGGCACGCTATGAGTACAAGCGTGCTCTTGTGCTTAACCCTTCAAGCGCGGCTTCGCGTATTGCGTTTTCTGAGATTCTTCTCCGCGACGGCTATCCCGAGAACTATCTCGGACAGCTCCGCTTTATAAGAGACCAGGGCAATGAGAGCCGCGACATTGCAGACAAGATTGAATCTTATACATCTCTGCTTGAAGGCTCTCTTTCTAATAAATGGGAAGTAGACACATTTTATCTTGATAAAACAAGATACAGAATCGGGCTTTATTATATTCAGCCTTCTGTTCAGCTTGTTCACCCTGATTCTGAGCAGCTTACTTCGCAGATGCTTGCCGAGACACTTTCTTCAGACGGAAGACTCAAAGTTTCAGCCTATAATGCTTCAATAAGCGGTTATTCAGAAGCATTCAGACTGTCGCGGCAGGGCAAGCAGGATTATTTCGGTCTTGTTGAATTTGAAGAGAACGAAAGGGAGCTTACAATTTCGCTTACACTTTATGTGGCAAGAACAGGAAACAAGGCTGCTGAATTCAAAGTCTACCGCACCGGCAACAACCGTTATGCAAATGCATTGCGCCGTATGGGGCAGATTGTTTCAGATGCTCTGCCTAAGCGTGCAAAGATTATCGGCAGAAACGGCTCAACTGCTCTTATTGACTTTGGTAAGACCGAAGGCGCTGCCAAAGACATGGTGTTCAACGTAATCAAGAAAGATAAAATTGTAACACAGGACAAAACTTTGGGTACAATTTTTGACGAGCAGGATTTGTTCGGTACTGTTACAATAACGAACCCTTCTGAAGAGATTTCAGAAGCCACAATCAAACAGAAAGGCTTCTATGACAGAATCAATGTCGGTGACGAACTGGTTCCTGTGCCGGAAACAATTGAAACAGCGGCAAAAGAAGAACCCGTTCCTGTTGACAAGCAGAAACCGGCGCTGATTACGCTGATTAAGTCAATTCAGTAAATTGAAAAGTCGATGGATTCCCACAATCCACCGGCTTTTTTATGCTTATGGAATTATTAGGAGAGTAACAAGATGAAAACTAAAAAAGTATTGTGGCTGATTCCCATAGCAATAGCATTGCTGCTTGTATTTTTTTTAATTACACCAAATGCCTTTAAAAAAAATGACATTGGGCGCGCATGGGATTTATCTGAAAAAATCGATTTTAGCAAAAGTTTTGATTACAATTCTGAACTTATCAATGAAGTACTGCTTAATTATCATAGTGCGCAGAATATGATAAAAGCTGACTGGGAAGATGGTTATGTTCAGGAGATTCAATTCACTCTTTATTTGTATTATAGAGATTTGATAACAAAAGATGTTTTTATGGATAATGTTCGGAACATTTATGACAAATATCATAAAAAATACCCTAAATCACAAAAGAATATTTTTTCTTA